>JBBQYF010000135.1:0-7993 GCA_038208955.1 Elusimicrobiota bacterium | reverse complement strand
CACCTCATTAAATCGCTGTCTGATTTTCTGGCTTGGTATTCCACGAATTCCGCCTACCATCCGCTCAATCTCTCATTCGCCGACAACACAGAGTTTATTTCTCGGCTCACGCTTCTCTTGGGCAAACTCGGATACGCCGCTTACCCGAGATTGCCGGCGGGACATAGGCGAGACCTCGGTGAAACAGGGGCCTAGTAGGCGGCTTAAAAGGTGTCGGCGCGGAGAGGAACCAAGTCGATTTCTCGCAAATCAAATCCTCGGGCGTTATATCCGACACAGTAGGATTTCCGGGCTGTCGGACAAATTGCCCAAAAATAGCGCGGCCGATGGCGCCAGATATGGTGGGCTTTCATAATGGCATCGTCGTGGACATTTAACAACTCATCTTTGCGTAACCGAGGAACGTCGTAAAGAAAGTCGGACTCTAAGCGGTGGCAAAGTTTTTCCAGGATTTTGCCGGCTGCCTTTGTTTCGGCATAAATCAGCACGTCTTTGTCCTCACCATAAACGGCCACATCCATCCACTTCGATTCAAAGCGCGTCATCGCGGGCGGGTATCCGTAGTCCGTCACGAGCATCACGTACGTCGCGGCTTGGGTAATGGCTTCGCGCCTCAAGCCGACATTTAGGCCCTCCTCGTTGCGCACAAAAAGGGAAAGCGATTTCTTCCCTGCTCCCGCCCGAAAGAAATGACCTTCAAGCTTAAGCAATCGGGTTTTTAGACCGCGCGCCCAACGATCCGCTTCCCAATCCTGAATGGGATGTTTTTGAAATTGAGCGCGAACATGCTCGGAAAATTGAAAGCTTGATTGGCCGGCCAATTCGAGTTGACCAGCACAATGAACAACATTTTTTTCGAGCCAGGCGGCCAACATCAACGTCTACCGGATGGCGACGACAGGATTCTTGGATAGTTCCGACAACGTGGCGAGGGCTTGCTCAATATGTTCCAAGGTATTAAAGCATCCGAACGACAGTCGGGTAGTGCCGGAGGGATACGTTCCGAGGGCTTGGTGCGCGCCGGGCGCGCAATGCAATCCCGAACGTGTCATCAGTCCGCCGCGTTCGAATAAGCGATGAGAGAGTTCCTGCGGCGCATAGTCTCCGAGGCGCAGGGACAAGACGGCGATTCGGCGGGCGATCTCATGGTTCCCGTAGACCGTTAGGTTTTTGATCTCAGCCGCGCCGTCGAGAAAAGCGCTCATCAGCGCCTCTTCGTCGCGCCGGATACCCGCGATGCCCTTCTCCAGAATAAATTCCAGTCCCGCTTTCCAGCCGGCTATGCCTAGTGCATTATGCGATCCTGGCTCATAGCGGTCGGGTAAAAAATCGGGTTGGACATCATGTTCAGACTGGCTGCCGGTGCCGCCCTCGCGCAAGGTATCCAGGTCGAGACCCTCACGAATATAGAGCGCTCCCGTACCCGACGGTCCGAGCATCGCCTTATGCCCGGGAAAAGCCAACAAATCGATATTCATCCCCACAACATCGATCGGCAGCGAACCCGCCGTCTGCGCGGCATCGACAAGAAAAGGAACGCCATTACGCCTGGCAATTTCACCGACCTCGGCGATCGGCTGGATGGTGCCGCTGACATTCGAGGCATGAATCAGTGCAACGAGCTTGGTATGCGAGTCGATTGCGACAGCGAATTCAGCCGGGTCTACCCAACCTTCTGCGTTGGCTTTTACTTTAATGACCTTGATCCCCTTACGATTTTTGAGCGCGTGCAGAGGACGTAAAACCGAATTGTGTTCCATCGCGGAAACGACCGCCGAATCTCCAGGATGCCAATCGATGCCTTTGATCGCGAGGTTCAGCGCGTCCGATGCGTTGAGGGTAAAAATAATCTGGTTGGGTTTTGGAATATTGAAAAAAGCGGCTAGGAGTCGTCGCGTTTGATCGAGCAGTCGTCCCGTCTGCACCGCCCGTGGATAAGCCCCCCGCCCGGCGGAAGCCCCTAAATTGCGGTGGTAATCCAAGATGGCTTCTTCAACGGCGAGCGGCTTAGGAAAGCTGGTCGCGGCGTTATCGAGGTAAATTTCTTTCAAGGCTTGCGACAACGTTGCCTCCCTTGTTTTCATTGTTGCAATGGTCTTCAGCAACAGGGCCACCTTCCATCCCTCCCTTACCTTGCTTGACGATGGCCTCGGTTCCATAAGAAATTGGACGCGCGGTGGGGGGACCACGGCGAATGTGATCAATAACTCCTCCCCCCAAAACGACGTCTCCGTCATAAAACACGGCGGCCTGGCCGGGTGTGATCGCGGACTGGGGCGATTCAAACTGTACGGATACAGCCGAACCCGAGTGGGGGGCGCCGGGAGAGGGCTCTAAGCGAGCGGCATCAAGCGACGCGGGAGCTTCTATATGTTTATACCTAATCTTAACAGATACGCGAATCGGTAATGCCGGCGCTTCTCCACCGACCCATGCGACGTTGCGGATAACCGCCGCATCGGCCAAAATATCGTCTTTTCCACCGACGATCACGGTGTTGGTTTCTTTGTCCAACGCCACTACATAGAGCGGCTTCCCGACCGCGAGACCCAGTCCGCTACGCTGTCCGATAGTGTAGAAAGGAAAGCCCCGGTGTTGCCCGAGCAATGATCCATCCTTATGCCGGATCGGTCCCGGCAAACGAGACTCGGCGGGAATCTGGTCGACAAGAAAGGCACGGTAATCGTTGTTCGGAACAAAACAAATTTCCTGGCTGTCGGGCTTTTCCGCCGTCACGAAGCCGTACTTGCGCGCAATGTCGCGGATCTCGGGCTTGGTGAATTCTCCGACGGGAAACCGGAGTTGGGCGAGTTGGGCCTGACTGAGATGATAAAGTACATAGGATTGATCTTTGCTGCTGTCCAACGCTTTCTTTAAGCGATATTGCCGAACGGCGGAGCTTGGGGACTGGGGACCATTCGTGTCAATTCTGGCATAGTGTCCTGTGGCCAAGAAATCGGCGCCGAGCGCGCGGGCCTGCTGCAGTAAGCGATCGAATTTGACGAACTGGTTGCAAGCAATGCAGGGGTTCGGCGTCTCAGCCGCCTGATAACTCTCTTTGAAATAGCCGATCACCGAAACCTTAAATTCTTCCACGTAATCAAAATTGTAATGCGGGATGTCGAGCGCCTGTGCGACAGACCGGGCGTCAAAAAAATCTGACGACCCGCAGCAACCGCCAAATTTCTTACCAGCTTCATCGTCCCAGTTGCGCGTCTTGAGCGTAATACCCACGACGTCAAAACCTTGCTCTTTCAAGAGCGCGGCCGCGACTGAGCTGTCAACCCCGCCGGACATCGCCACGACCACCTTTTGCTTCATAATTTTAAATTCTCTCGCAAATCCGAAATCGCGGGCGAAGGCGTTTTTTCTCCAATCACAGACTTTCGCAGGCCCTTCTTATAATCCCCCCACAGCGGACTAATGGCGCGCAACCGGTCGACCACTTTGGGCAAGACGTCGATCACTTTTTCGATTTCTTCAAGCGTATTCTCCCGTCCGAGCGAGAGCCGCAACGATCCTTTAGCGAGCTCCAGCGGTACGCCGATGGCCTTCAATACATGGGAAACGTCCGTTTGTCCCGACGAGCAGGCGCTGCCTGAAGACACGCAAATGCCTTGCATGTCCAACCCCACGATAAGCCCCTCCCCTTCCACGGCCTCGATGCTAAGGTTCGAAGTATTAAACATCCGGTGCTCGGGATCCCCGTTTATCCGAACGCATTCGATCTCGTGTAGGAGTGCCTTTTCGAGCTTGTCGCGCAGCTGGCGAACATTTTTTTCATCGGACTTCATATCCTTCAAAGCCAGCTCAGCGGCGATCCCCATGCCGGCGATACCAGCGACATTTTCCGTTCCCGCCCGGCGATTACGCTCGTGATGACCGCCATGAATAAAGGCGTGCAGCCTTGTTCCCGGACGAATATAAAGGCCGCCCACGCCCTTGGGCCCGTAAAATTTATGAGCCGCCATCGATAACAGATCACAGCCAAGTTCTTCGACCGATACGGGCATCTTGCCCACGCTTTGGACGGCGTCGACGTGCAATGGAATTCCCTTTTGACGACAAATTTGGCCGATCTCGGCAACGGGTTCAAGCGTTCCGATCTCGTTATTAGCATGCATCACGCTGACGAGCACCGTCTCTTTCGTCAGCGCGTCGCGGATATGCCCCGGCTTTACGCGGCCGTGCCAATCGGCGCCGACGTACGTCACGTGCCAGCCAAGAGTTTCCAGGTATTTGCAGCTGTTCAGCACCGCGCTGTGTTCAATTTTCGTGGTGACGATATGGCGGCCCTTAGCGCGCGCACCAAGAGCGACGCCCTTGATCGCCCAATTGATTGCCTCCGACCCGCCGCCCGTAAAAACCACTTCTTCCGGCTTGGCGACGCCGATCAGCTTGGCGACTTTCTCTCGCGCCTGGTCAATCGCCTTACGCTCTTCTTGGCCCAGTTGGTAAATGCTTGAGGCGTTGCCGTAATGACCTTTGAGATGCGGCAGCATGGCGTCAACCACTTCCGGGCGAAGTTGAGTCGTCGCATTATGATCGAGATAAATAAATTTTTTCATAGATGAAGCGCTACTTTTGTGACGACGGAGCCGGCAATTGTCCGTCCACTTCAAAGTCGGCGCGCCGGTATTGAACCGACCGGACGCCGCTGAATCCTTGCCGTTGGAACTCGACCAGATTTCGCGTCGCAAAGCAGTACCAATTCTCACGCGAACTATCGGAAACTATTTTATGCGCGAACGCGACGGGTGAAAATACGGCGGCGTTTTTTCCGCCCTGCAAATCCCTTGCTGAAGCAAACTGACAACATTCGACCCCGTCGGCGCGCATCGCGCTGCCGAGCGGTTGACTCCAGGCATAGGATACTTTACTTGAAATTTGCGCCGCAAAATCATGGAAAGGCGGCGAGGTTAAATCGATACCAGACGCTGTTCTTATGGCCGCCGAAAAGGCGGTAAAAATAACTTCCGAGCGGATTTCCGCCGATGTATCGCCCAAGAACCGCATGCGGTAATAAGCGGTTTCGGCTAATCCGCCTTCCACGCTGAGTGCCCCGTACCATACGCCCGCTTCAAAAGATCGCCGGAAGCGCGACCCATGGGCGAGCGGAGGGTAACGAAATGGCGTGGCCAGTAAATAATGCAACGACTGCCACTCCGGACCTTCTGGAAGCGGAGGCTTGGCGGTCTCAATAAGTTCTTCCAGCCGTTGTTGCTCGGTATCGGAATCCACGAGCTTACGGGTGGCAATTTTTGATTGGTCTTCGACGATCCGCCAAGCTTGGAAATCCAGCGAACGACGCTTAGACTTTCCCTCGCATTGCGTCCAGATAGTTGACGACGATAAAGAGTCCATGTAATGTTTTCACAAGTTCGCGCGGAATGCCTTGCAGCGCCTGGTTATGGGCTGTGAACCAGCTTCGGATATCTTGTTCCCGCCCGCCGAAAAGCGCATCAAGAGAGCGGTAAATGCGCAAGAAGACCAAAGCGATTTCGCCTTCCTTGCTCTCCGGGGCGAGCGCCAGCTGCTTGCGGACCATCCGTGAAAGTGTCGGTTCGCTTCGGCCCAGCAAATGGGACATTTCTTTCTGACTCATTTCCAAAAGACTCCCCGCCCGGAGAAAAGCCTTGGTTAGAATAACTTGGTCCCTAGGTTGATGGAGAGCGAGATTCATTTTCTAAAGAAATTATATATCTCTTTTATTTCAAATGCAATAGGCTTAAAGACCTAAAGTAGGCCAAAAAGGACATTAGAATCCCGGGTTACCGTTTTCCAGTGAATCCCGGCGCAGGACATTGTCGGAGTGGATGGCAGTATAACCTCAAACCCCGCTAGCATGCCCCCCGGCATAATTCCGTTTTGATATTCTTCGGCCTGCCAATCGACGGCGTAGCCGGAAGGCGGCTGGCCTTCGGAGGTGCCATGCGCCGCCCAGCCGCCCGGTGCCCGCGTGCTGACGGGCGCGCTCAGAATCTCATACGGCCCGTCTCCGCTGGGCCCACTTCCAACCCCAAACGTGATAAGGGGTTGATGACTTTGATTCGTCACCTGATAATGACAAATTTGCACCGAGGCGGTTTTTTCTTCTTTCACCGTTACCCGGACAGACGCCTCGTCGGTGGCCCCACTTTTCCCTACAAGAGACGCCGCCATGACGAGTCCACAAAATAACTTTTTCATTCATCCTCCTCGCGTAATTTCGCTAAGACCGATAGATCTTCCAGAGTCGTTGTGTCTCCTACCGTGGCGGCACCTGAGGCGACGTCGCGCAATAGACGCCTCATGATTTTACCGCTGCGTGTTTTGGGAAGACTGTCCGTAAAACGAATTTCGTCGGGCTTGGCAATCGAGCCGATTTCCTTGGCCACATGCTGCACAAGCTCGGTACGCAAAGCGTCGGAACTCACGAGACCGGATTTCAGGGTCACAAAAGCGGCAATCGCTGTGCCTTTTAAATCATCCGGTTTTCCGACGACGGCAGCTTCTGCCACCGCGGGATGGCTGACGAGCGCGCTTTCAATTTCCATCGTTCCCAAACGATGTCCAGCGACATTGATGACATCGTCGACCCGGCCCATGACCCAGAAATAGCCATCTTTGTCGCGACGCGCGCCGTCGCCCGTAAAATAGGCGCCGGGAATCTGGCTCCAATACTGTGATTTGAACCGTTCGGGATCCCCGTGGATCCCACGCAACATCGAAGGCCAAGGCCGCTTGATCACGAGAAACCCGCCGGCGTCGGGGCCAACCGTATGGCCCTCCCGCGTGACCACGTCCACGTCAATACCCGGCAGAGGCAATGTCGCGCTCCCCGGCTTTGTGGGGGTGGCGCCCGGAAGCGGTGAAATCATAATCGCACCCGTCTCTGTTTGCCACCAGGTATCGACAATCGGACAACGACCGCCGCCGATAAATTTTTGGTACCACATCCAAGCTTCTGGGTTGATGGGCTCGCCGACCGATCCCAATAGCCGCAGGGACGACAAATCATGCTTCGAGGGTCAAACGTCGCCCCAACGCATAAAGGCGCGAATTGCCGTCGGCGCTGTATAGAAAATGCTCACCTTCAGGCGATCGATTATTTGCCAAAGCCTGTCCGGCTCGGGAAAGTTTGGTGCCCCCTCATAAATGACGCTTGTGGCGCCGTTCGCGAGCGGTCCATAAATAACATAGCTGTGGCCCGTCACCCATCCGATGTCGGCCGTACACCAAAACGTATCGCCCTCTTTCAAATCAAAAACCCATTTCGTCGTCAGCGCCGCTCCCAGCAGATACCCCGCCGTCGTATGGACGATGCCTTTGGGTTTGCCGGTGGTTCCGGAGGTGTAGAGAATGAACAGCGGATGCTCGGAGTCGAGGGGCTCCGCGGGGCACCGCCCCGGCTGACCGGCAATCAATTCATGCCACCAATGGTCCCGGCCCGACGTCATCACAATTTCTTGCCCCGTCCGCTTGTAGACCACGACGTGCTGAACCGTCGGTGCATCGTCCAGCGCGTCGTCAACATTTTTCTTGAGCGCTAGCAGGGTGCCCCGGCGAAAACCGCCATCGGCAGTAATCACAGCCTTGGCTTTCGCGTCGTTCATCCGGTCTCGCAGGGCTTGCGCCGAAAACCCACCGAAAACGACGCTATGGGTCAACCCGAGTCGGGCGCAGGCCAGCATAGCCACAGCCGCTTCCGGCACCATGGGCATGTAAATCCCGACGCAATCGCCCTTTTTGAGCCCCAGCTGTTTTAGTCCGTTGGCAAAACGGCAGACTTCGTAGAGCAATTCCTGATAGGTTAACGTTCGGCGATCGCCGGGTTCTCCCTCCCAGATGAGCGCGGCTTTATTGCGGCGTGGCCCGTCAACATGGCGGTCCAGACAGTTGACGCTGACATTGATCTTTCCGCCCACAAACCACTCGGCCCAGGGCGCCTTCCAGTGCAACGTTTTTTTCCACGGTGAAGACCAAACAAGCAATTCCTTTGCCAGATCACCCC
>JBBQYF010000134.1:0-8016 GCA_038208955.1 Elusimicrobiota bacterium | reverse complement strand
CATGCAGAACCCGAACTTTTTCGGAGTGGTTGAGCCGGTGCAGGCGATTGGACCGCTTGCCGCCGCTGCGGGGGCTTTGTTCATCGCTTGCGTAAACCCCTTGTCGCTCGGGCTGCTCGCGCCTCCGGGTGACTATGGCGCCGATATTGCTGTCGGGGAAGGCCAGCCGCTCGGTATTCCCGCCGGATATGGCGGCCCGTTCCTGGGGCTTTTTTCTTGTAAAAACAAATGGCTGCGAAAAATGCCGGGTCGGCTCGTCGGACAAACCGTTGATGTCGACGGAAAACGGGCTTTCGTCTTGACGCTGCAGGCGCGCGAGCAACATATTCGCCGAGAAAAGGCGACGTCGAACGTCTGCACGACGACGGCGCTCATTGCGAGCTGTTCGACTTTTTACATGTCGCTTCTGGGTAAACAAGGCCTGCGCGACGTGGCTTATCAGAATCTGGCGAAAGCCCGTTACGCCTTCGAACAGTTAACTCAGATTCCTGGCGTCCGCGCCGCATTCCAGTCGCCGTTTTTCAATGAGTTCGTCTTGATAACGAAACTGTCCGCCGACGTTCTTCAACAGAAGTTGCTGGACCGAAATATCGTCGGCGGCCTCTCGCTCAAGAAATGGTATCCGGAACTCGAGAACGCGTCGCTGTGGTGTGTCACCGAAACGAAAACCAAGAGCGATCTCGACAACCTCGCGCGAGCCCTCCGGGAGGTGCTGTGATGGAAACGACCATTTTCGAGAAGACGCAACCGGGTCGCCGCGGCTATACCTTTCCGTCGCTCGATGTTCCTTCGATCGACCCCGCGAGCATCCTGCCCCCCGATGCGCTGCGTCAGCGGCCCGCCGAATTGCCCGAGGTCAGTGAGCTGGATGTGATCCGCCATTACACGCGCCTGTCGCAACTCAACTTCAGCATCGACACCCATTTTTATCCGCTGGGTTCTTGCACGATGAAGTACAACCCTAAAGTTTGCGAGCAAATCGCCGGCTTCACGGGGTTTAAGGCCCTGCATCCCCTGCAACCGGCTTCGACGGTTCAAGGATTTTTGCAGGTGTATTACGATTTAGAGCGCATGCTCTCAGAAATTTGCGGCATGGCGGAATTTACCCTGCAACCCTCGGCCGGCGCACATGGCGAATTAACGGGGTTGCTGATCGCCCGTGCCTATCACAAGTACAAAGGCCAGGTTCGCAAGACCGTTATCGTGCCGGACTCGGCTCACGGCACGAACCCGGCGTCGGCGATGATCGCGGGCTATCGCGTCGTCACGATTAAATCGGACCGTAAGGGTCGCGTGGACCTGGATTCGCTGAAAGCGGCGCTCAATGAGGACACAGCGGTTTTTATGTTGACGAATCCGAACACGCTTGGGCTTTTTGAGACCCAGATCAAAGAAATCGCCAAGCTCGTCCATGACGTCGGCGCGCTCTTGTACCTCGACGGCGCCAACATGAACGCGCTCGTTGGAATGATTCGCCCGGGAGATCTGGGGTTCGACATCATGCATTTAAACCTTCATAAAACCTTTTCAACCCCGCACGGAGGCGGGGGACCGGCCGCCGGTCCCGTCGGCGTTAGTCAGGCGCTGACACCGTTTCTTCCCGTCCCGCGCGTGCGCAAAAATGAACAGGGCTACAGTCTTGAAGAGACTGCGCCATTATCCATCGGCAAAATGCGGGCCTTCAATGGCAATTCGTTGATTTTGCTGCGCGCCTATACCTATATACGGTTGTTGGGGCGCGAAGGTATTCGGCGGAACACGGAAGCGGCCATTCTTAATGCCAACTATCTGCGTGTCAAGTTGCGCGCCCGATATCAGGTAGTCCTGGACGAACCCTGCATGCACGAATGTATTTTCAGTTCCGCCAAACAAAAACCCTTCGGCGTCAAAACGTTGGACTTGGCCAAGCGGCTGCTCGACTACGGTTTTCATCCGCCGACGATTTATTTTCCGCTGATCGTCGAGGAGGCCATGATGATTGAACCGACGGAAACGGAATCCAAGCAAACGCTCGACTTGTTTATCAAAGCGCTTGAGTCGATTGCCGACGAAGCGCAAACCGATCCTGAGAAACTCAAGCATGCTCCCTATACGACGCCGGTTCGGCGCTTGGACGAAGTCAAGGCGGCACGGGAGCCGAATTTGCGATGGAAAGCGGCGGTCCCCAGCGAAAGCGCGGGTCTGCGAGACGTGAAACTCTAACGAGGGATGCCCCCCCTGGCTCCCCATCGTGGGACTCGCCTCTTGCCATCCTGGCGATTGTTTTCGACCGCCCCTCTTTCCGGGGACGACAACATGCGCATCGACCTCGAGACTTTGGTCGGGGTCGAAGAAGGACATCTTCCGCCGACCTTGCGTTTTTTCCGCTGGGCCCAGCCGACCGTCTCCTATGGACGATTACAAAAATTAGCGGACGTGCAGCCGGCTATCCCTGCCGGTTGGGCTGCCGTTCGACGCCCGACGGCGGGCGGCGTTGTCTTTCACGAAAACGATCTATGTTTGTCTCTCAGCTGGCCGCATGACCACCCACTCTTGCCGCCTAAACCAACAGAGCAATACGCCTGGATTCATCGAGTGATCTTGGAGGCATTGACGCCGATTATTCCGCTGCGACTGGCGTCTTGCTGCGAAACGCGCGCAGAATTCGCGCCGGGTGGTGCGAGGAAATGTTTCGATTATCCGGTCGGCTACGACTTACTTTCGGACGAAAATAAAATTGTCGGAGGGGCGCTTGCTCGGCGGCGCCACGCGTCGCTTTACCAGGGTTCGATTCAAGGCATTGCCGATCCGCAGCTGGAATCCCGTTTACGTCAAACGTTTCTTCGCCGCTTCGACCCGCCATGCCAACCAACCTTTCGTTAACGTCGGGGCGTCGATGGTTGATCATCGCCGTGCTGGCCTTCACGGCATTTGCCCCCACCCTACGCCTCGGATTTCTTTGGGACGATCACGTGATGATCGAAAATAATCCGCATATTCAAAGTTGGTCCTGGGCCAATGTGCGGCACGATTTTACCTCCGATGCCTTTGAAGGTCAGGGAAACCCCTACTACCGCCCTGCTCAACTTTTTCTCAACCGATTGGACTATACGTTCTGGGGTCTTCGTCCTTTCGGTTATCACCTGACGAATCTTGCGGCTCATACCCTTAATGCCTTGCTGATCGATATGCTGGTTGTGGCCCTAGGATTTTCCCCGCTCGTCGCCCTTCTCTGTGCAACGCTCTTTGCCGTGCATCCGATTGGTGTTGAGCAACTGATGATTATCGCCGGCCGCGCGGAGCTGCTGGGACTGACCTGCACGCTCTGGACCCTTTTAGCGATGCTCAAAGACGACGATTACACTTGGCTTTGGGGGTGTTTGGCTTACGGACTAGGACTTTTATTTAAAGAATCATGCATCGTTATTCCCATTCTGGCCATTCTCGCGTTTTATCTCAAAGCCGTTCCAAGTCGCCGGTATGCGCGCCTCCTGCCGCTCTTATTGCTGACCGTTCCGTACCTGTTCTTGCGAAAGGCCGCCGTCGGGCCGGCCTGGCCGGCGGTTCCGTTCTCGCTCGTTAGTTTCTTTTTCATCAAGGCATTTGCTTCCGTTTTGATTCGATACATCGGGCTCATTCTCATTCCCTGGAATCTGCATTCACATCGCCTGATGCCGCACCTCAGTCATGCCTGGCCTAGTCTTCTCGGCGCGTGGGTCGCCGCGGCCATTTATGGGCTTTGGAACCATAAAAGAACGTGGGTATTTTGTTTGGGTTGGTTTGTCATTTGTTTCCTGCCAAAGACACCGGGCATGTTCGCCGGGAATTTCATGTTAGACCACTGGGCTTACCCAGCCTTGTTAGGCGTGCTGCTTCCACTGGCGCTATTTTTTAATGCGCAATGGACCCGCCACCACGAGCCGCTTCACGGGGCATTAGCGACAGGATATTTCCTCTTGCTGATCATTTGGGCGCTTCTGGCTCAATTGAACATAGCCCTGCGTGGGACCGACGAAAAAATGTACCGCTGGGCATTGCATTTCACGACTTCGCATCCGGTCGAATACAATTTAGGAATTCTCTTGCTACAGACCGGCCGTCCCGGCGAAGCCATTGGTTTTCTCGAAGATTATTACCAGGCCTATCCAGACGATTCAAAAAACACGAACGCTCTCGCCCAGGCCTACTGGAAAGTTGGCGATTCTCACCGCGCGCTCGTGCTCTTGACCCGACAACTCCGCTATACCCCATACGATCCTCTGACGCTTCAAGATCTTCGGGCAATGGCGGTTCGGCCCATACCGCGCCATCCTAAAAATCCGTAACCGGACCCCGTTCGACTTCGATAAACCCTCCCGCCCGGTAGATTTGACAAAGAGAATATATTCTAATAGGATCTGCCTGTTTGTACTGGTTTAGAATGAATTAGGCTTGAATAGGATTGTATGGCGCACCTCAATATCTACCTATCGCGCGAACGCGAAAAATCACTCCGCCAGGGATTAGACGACATCGCCCGGTTGGAGAATCGTTCGCTTTCCTACATCGTCGAGGAGGCTCTGGTTGAGTTTATTCAGCGGCGTGGCAAAAATGTTCCCAGCGGGCAACGCAAAGACCACCGCAGCCGTGCGACGCGTTAAACACCTCATTGCCGCCACGATCCTCATCGGGGGGATTGCTAGCCTTCTGCAAGCTCGTTCATACCCGCCGCTCGCCCAAGACCAAGTCAGCAATGTTCTTTTTTCGGGGGTGTGTTTAGAAAAGCAATGGTCCGTTACCCCAACGAACAGTCTCGAACTCATTCTGACCAGCGGCCCCGAGCAGTCCTGCATCGCCGAGCTTTCTCTTCGAGAACCGCTCTTGTTGAAGACCATGGTAGGTCTGGCGTTTGTAGCCCGCAGCTCGCACCCCAATGGGTCCCTCCAAATCGAACTGCAAGAAAGTGAAAACAAAGAGCCGGTACGTAGTGTTCGATTCAGGCCCCAAGCTGATTGGCGCCCCGATGGACTCCTTTTCGACCACGTGCGAAGCGGTTGGCATCCCAAACATCTTTCGATTTTGCGAGTGGTTATGCCCCCCACGCATCAACGCGGAACAGGCAGCGTGCCCGAAGTATTTATTCGCGATATTCGGCTGGTCGGACCTTCGCCCCTGTTGCCACCTCGGACGGATCGCTCCGATGCGATCCCTGACCAGCGGACCCCGGGACAGCGTCGTCCCGTGGGTCTCTATTTCCCCCCACCGGCGGCTAGCACGCCCTCGCGCGTCCATGGGAACCGTCGCTACTTAATACTCGCCCCAACGATGCTGGCCTTACTGGGTATTCCGCTTCTACGGCGGCGTAAGTCGTCGGCGTCCATTCCCTTATCGCCGCTCTTCGAAATCAACACACGCACCTGGAAAAGCCGTCGCGATGCCGATGGCGTGCTGCTCGTCGGAGGTTTCCGAACAATGACCGTTTCCGACCTCCGGATCATTAAAGAAAATGGATTTAATGCAATCTGGTTGATGGGCATCTGGGAGATCGGTTCTAAAGTTCGGCATATCTCGACACGCTACGGCTCTGATTTTGCCGGTTCTCCGTTTGCGATCAATGATTACCACGTCTCAGAAGAACTCGGAACGGAACGCGAATTTCAGAATCTCGTGGACCGGGCTCACGCGCAAGGTTTAGGGGTGATCGTGGACTTCGTGCCCAATCACATGGGTCTCGACACGACGTGGTTGAATGACCATCCGGAATACTTTTTGCATAAGGTTATGGAACCCCATGAACAATGGCTGCCGGACGTTGAACTGGAACGCCGCTATCCGGGATATTTCCCGTACCGAACGCCGGCCTATCCTGAGAATGGCACACGGGTGCCTCGAACGATTATGGTGGCTTACGGACGCGACCCTTACTTCTATCCCTGGATCGAGACCGCTCAGCTGGACTATGCGGAACCCGGACTCCGCCGCCGAATGATCGATGTCTTGGGGGCTATAGCCAAACGCGTCGACGGTGTGCGTTGCGATATGGCGATGCTCGTTCTTCGTGAACAGGTCAAAATACATCGACATCCCGGTATGTCCTGGGACGATTTTAATGCGTTGATGCCCGAGGAATTCTGGCCCGAAGCCGTTCGCAGTACGAAACGGATCAAACCAGACTTTGTCTTTATCGCCGAAACCTATTGGTCGATGGAAGGATACTTACAGCATTTGGGTTTCGATTACACGTACAACAAACCGCTTTACGAATCGATCTGTACGGCCTTTCACAGCGGACAAGCCGAGGGCCTGATGAATTTTATCCGGATGTTGGGAAATGAATTCCTGGCAAAGGGCGTGCACTTTCTCGAAAACCACGACGAAGAACGCGCGATGAATGCGCTCGGCGATTCGCGCCAGCGCGGCGCCGCGGTGCTGCTGGCGACGTTGCCGGGAATCCTGCTTATTCATCAAGGCCAGACGCAAGGCAAGTGTGAACGACTGCCTGTGCAGCGCGCCGTGCCCCTGCAGGACGAGCCGATCAACGAGTCACTGGAACATTTTTACCGGGAGTTGTTACGTCTCACCGGTTACCCCGTTTTTCGTCACGGCCTGATGCTGCCGTTGTACAGCAATAATCCCGCGCTCATCAGCATCGGCCGCTTGCACGAGTCGGCGCGTGCGGTCGTGATCATCAACACGTCGGATCAAACGCAGAAGGGTAGTGTTTTCTTGACACCGGGAATGCGGCTGAAAGCCGGAGCGGTCTACAAAATGGAAGATCTTTACTACCCACTAAAGCATCCCGATACGCGACGAGAACCTGCCGTCCAACCGCATTATGTTTATCCCGCCGCCCAACTCATCAACCAAGGCCTGTATGTTGAGCTTCAGCCTTTTGACGCGCACATCTTAGTTTTTGAAGGAGTGCCCGCCCATCTGGCAGGCCAATACGCAAAATCAATTCTGCGAGAACTGAACATCGAATGGCCCCTGCCCCGCGCGGCACGCCGCATGCTCAGCCCCGCGCTCCTGCGTTTTACGGATCGCGATTTCAAACGGCGCGCCGGATTGCCCGTCGATGCGGCGTCCGAAACAATCCGTCGGTAAAAGAACCTAAAAACTCGACCAGAGGGAGCCTTTTACGTCGCTGTGTTGGCAATGAATAAAAAGTTGCCCTCGGCAATCATTGCTCGACGGATCGTAATACCAGATTTGGCTGGGAAGTTCGGTGACATCGGGCGGGCAGGCGGCCTGTGGCGTATCGTCCTCGCTATTGGTAGGGCCATGACCGGGGTTTCCCATCCGGTTGGAGGGAAGGGCGATGGTTGGAATCACCGCCAGATATTTCGCACCCGTCGTCAGAGCGTCCTTCAAGGAGGACTGGGTCGCCGAGGGCGGCGGAAACTCTCCCTCATTGTCGCCATAATAAATCGCTATGGCGCTGCGCAACGTGCCTATCTGGCCTTTGACGGTGGCTTCCTTGGATTTAGCGACCATATCGATATATTGGGGAATGGCAATCGCGGCAAGTATGCCAAGAATGGCGATCGTGACCATGAGCTCTATTAAGCTGAAGCCTCGGGCGCTCCTCCTGTTATCTTGTGGCTCTGCCAACTCTTTAATCGCCCATTGCGCATGTTCGCGCACGATCGGTCCCTCGGGCGGTCTGTTCAAGTCGGCGAGGAGCGGCAGAAGATCTTTTCGACCCAGTACGCCGGCGGCGACGCAGGCATTGCGAACAAGACTTTCCCGGCCGGCCCTCATCAGCGCGGTTCCATGAAAACGTCGACGAAATTCCTCGTCACTACGAAGTCGCAAGAGATCATTTAATCGGAGAGAGATCGGGGTTTCTGGCGGAAAAAATTCAGGTATCGTCGTGCGAGGAATTCGCGTATTGTGCGGACAGACGTCCTGACAAATGTCGCAGCCGAAGACCCAACCGTTTGTTCGGGTGCGCTGGGTCGTATCCATGTATCCATCGGATTCTATCGTTAGTCAGGAAATGCAGCGGAGCGGATCTAGCTGGTAGGGTTCGGTGATCGACTCGGTCGGACAGGCGTC
>JBBQYF010000133.1:0-8067 GCA_038208955.1 Elusimicrobiota bacterium | reverse complement strand
TTGGTTGTGGGGATGATGCTCGGCGGGATCAGTCGAGCCGAGGAGAACCCGTTAGCGCACGCGGGCGCGCTAGGAGCCGGGGTGGAACTTGGCCAGCCCATGGGCGCCACGGCCAAGTACTGGATTTCCCCAACGTCGGCCTTCGATGTCGCCGCGGGCTACCATTTCAATGACAATTTCGATGCTCACACCGACTTTCTGCTCCATGCTTATCCGTTCAATGGAGTGCCAAACGGAAATTTACCGATCTATTTGGGTTTAGGAGCCAGAGTGTTAGGGGGAAATGATGCCCAGTTTGGGCTGCGCTTTCCGATTGGAATTGCCTATTTATATTCCCGCAGTCCCATTGAAGTTTTTGCCGAAGTGGCGCCTGTTATACGGCTCAACGACATTGCCGCCGACGTCGACGGGATCGTGGGGATCAGGTTATACGCGGGTTACGCCTCGTCGACTCGCCGCTAAACGGCCATCTTCGGCAACTGGCCTTCCACTAACTATCTATCTATAGCAGCGACCCCAGCGTCCTCGGATCCAATAAGCCCGGGTTCTTATTCCGCATCGCACGCTACCTTGGTAATACCCCTTGTTTCTAGCGCCAAAATGCTTATGCTAAGCATAACGATCCCGGTCAACCAAGGAGAAGCACTATGGCACAAATCGATTATTATTTAAAAATTTTGCAGGACAAAAAGGGGTCTGATCTCCATCTGTCGCCTAGCAACCCGCCGCTTTACCGCGTGTCGGGAGAACTTCTACCTCTAGATAATCAACCTCTGAGCCACGAAACGATCAGCTCCTTGCTGATCGAAATCATGAACAACGATCAACGCGCTGAATTTGTGGAAAGGCGCGATCTGGACTTTGCCTACGCCGTTCCCGAATTGGAAGCCCGCTTTCGCGCCAATTATTTTTTCGGGCGATTGGGAATGAGCGCCGTATTCCGCTTGATTCCAACCAAAATTAAAACGATGAAGGAGTTGTGCCTTCCGGACATCGTTTCAAAATTTACTCAGATCAAAAAAGGCCTGGTCGTTGTGACCGGCGCTACGGGCAGCGGCAAATCGACAACACTGGCCTCGATGGTCGACCACATTAACCAAACGCGGCAGGAACATATTTTGACCGTCGAAGACCCGATCGAATTTGTGCACCGGAGCCAAAAAAGTTTAGTCAACCAGCGGGAAGTCGGCAATCACACAAAATCCTTCGCCACCGCACTGCGTGCCGCCTTGCGGGAAGACCCGGACGTGGTGCTCGTCGGCGAAATGCGCGACTTGGAAACCATCGAACTGGCCATGACAGCTGCTGAAACCGGCCATCTGGTTTTTGGGACGCTGCATACAAACAGCGCGGCCAAGACGGTCGACCGGATTATTAACGTTTTCCCGACCAATCAGCAGGCGCAAATCCGCACCATGTTGGCCGAATCGCTGCAAGGCGTCGTGGCCCAGAATTTGCTCAAAACTGTCGACGGCGGTCGCATTGCGGCTGTCGAGATTTTGGCCGGCACTCCCGCCATTTCCAACCTTATTCGCGATGGCAAAACCTTCCAGATCCCAAGCATGATGCAAACCGGGAAAAAAGACGGGATGATCGCCATGGACCAAGCGATCAAGAACCTCGTCGAAGCGGGCAAAGTCAGCGTGGCCGAAGCGCAAAAATTCCTGGGACGAGGCGCCGATCCTGGAATGAGCAGCGGCACTCCGTCGATGGCGATGAATTCTTAGGATTTTTTGGCGGAAATCTTTAAACCAACCGGATAGCGATTAGGCAGAACCTTTTTCAATTCCCCTGCAAGGTTTTTACGCATAAAAGCTGAAAAGCGGCGTCGGGTCGGTTGCGAACCCAGCGCTGACTAAGCGACGATAAAAAGAGCCACAAAAATTTCGGCTTAAATCGGATCGCTGCGTATTCCTTGCGCAAAGGCTTCCAACCACGTAGGCCAATTGTGTGGTAACCGCGTTTTTCCATCTCTGCGGACGTCCAACCCCATCGATGTACCTGCCAGGGATTAGACTCATACTCGCCCTGTTTAAGGAATCCATTGGGGGTAAAAATAACTACCATTTTTCTCGCGATGCGTTCCAAAACGTTAATAAATTCTTTTCCCTCTTGCTTGACGAGATGCTCAAGAACGTCGGACGCAAGGACACAATCAAAAGATTTTGGCTCAAAATGCTTCTCTAATTCCCGTATATCCGCCTTTACATACCGGTTATGAATTTTGCGGGCCGCGCTCTTTTGCAAGCTCGGATCGAAAGAATCCACGCCAACACTGTAAAGGTGTTTGGTGAAGCCTTGGATGGGGGAATCGGCGCCACAACCTACGTCTAACAGACTTTCGCAGTCGGCCACCGCCTCTTCTAATTCGAGTTCGTATTTGCGTTCGAATTTTCGAAACATAGCCAATTGTACTACGGGAATAATCGATAGCCATAGGCTCTGGTTTTAACGCTCCTATACATCCATTGACTCATTAGTAAGATAGAACCATGGATTCGACGCTCTTGGCTATCGTTGGGCCGACGGCAAGCGGGAAATCGGCGGTTGCTTTGCAAATCGCCCGTGAGCAAAACGGTGAATTAATTTCCGTCGATTCGCGACAAATTTATCGCAAGCTTTCCGTCGGCACTGCAAAACCGCCCGGTCGCTGGACGGATGGTATCCACCGCGTTGACGGCATCCCTTACCACCTCGTGGACATCGTAGAACCCGACGAACAATTTTCCGCGGCAGCATTTGCTCGCGCCGCGTTTGAGAAAATTGCCGAGATTCGTGAGAGAGGGCACCAGCCAATACTGGTCGGCGGCACGGGTCTTTATTTCAAGATATTGTCTGAGGGCCTGGCGCCGATACCGGATATCGATCCGGCCGTCCGCATTCGACTCCATAACCGCGCCGATCGAATCGGACGCGCAGCCCTTCATCAAGAGCTGGCGAAAGTCGATCCTGTATCCGCCCGTAACATCCCCGCCAATAACATCGCGCGCCTAGTTCGGGCGCTCGAAGTATACGAAGGTACAGGAAAACCAATTTCCGATTGGCACCGTGAGCATCGAGAGGGCCGGGCCAACGCTCCGGCCAAATTGAAATTTAATTATGTCGGCATCGAACGGTCGCGCCAAGAACTCCATGAACGGATTGATGCGCGTTGCCATGCTATGCTCAGTCAAGGAATGGTCGATGAAACCCGCGAATTACTGGCGGGCGGGTACGGTGAATCTTGTCCCGCGTTAACCGGCTTAGGCTATCCGCGGGTGGTGGCTTTTCTTCGCCATGAACTCACACGTGAGCAGCTGTTGGCGCAGCTGATCCAAGACACCCGGCAGTACGCCAAACGCCAGAGGACCTGGTTTCGCAACCAGATGACGGTGCAATGGAAAACGTTATAACGATCGGTGTACAACATGGCCGCCAAAGCGATGCGGCATCGCAGGCCTCTCTCGAAGAGCTGGAACGGCTCGTGGAAACGGCCGGGGGCCAAGTGCTGGAGACGCATGTCCAAAAACGCGACCGCCCCGATCCGGCAACGTATATTGGCAAAGGCAAAGCGACCGAGATAGCGATGCGGCTCATGAAACTCAAATCGCGGACGCTCGTGTTTGATGAGGAACTCAAACCCGGCCAACAGCAAAATTTGGAAGAAGTGACGGGCGCCAAAGTCGTCGACCGCACGCGATTAATTCTCGATATTTTTGCTCAACGGGCGCGCACCCGTGAAGGGCAACTCCAAGTGGAACTGGCGCAACTAGAATACCTACTACCCCGCGTGACCCAGAAATTTGGGCGCTTTGAACAACAAACCGGCGGTATCGGCACGCGCGGTCCGGGCGAACGTAAATTGGAAGTCGACCGTCGCCGAATTCGCGACCGTATTGTCATGCTTAAAAAGCAGCTTGAAAAAGTACGGGCAGAACGGCAGTTGCAACGCGCGGTACGCCAAGACCTCCCCGTTCCCCAGGTGGCTCTCGTCGGCTATACGAACGCGGGCAAATCCACCTTGCTCAATCGGCTTCTGACGCTTTCCGCCGGAGCGCCGAAAGCCGGGCGCCACCGCGTCTATGCGGATGATAAATTATTTGCCACGCTGGATCCGACCACTCGCCGGATCCGGCTTCCATCAGGCCGCACGATTGTCTTTACGGATACGGTAGGATTTATTCAAAAGTTGCCAACGGAGCTCATTGCCGCATTCCGGGCGACCTTGGAAGAAGCGGCCACGGCCGATCTCATTTTGCATGTCGTGGACGGGTCGAACCCCCAGTGGCGGGAGCAAGAAAAAACCGTCCTCGATATTTTGAAGCGCCTCAAAATGGACAAGTTGCCACTGCTCACCGCCTATAACAAAATGGACCGCCTGACGGAGCCCCAAGCAATGTCTTTCACACAGCAGGCTGGAGGCGTTTCGGTATCCGCCGGGACAGGAGCGAACATGCCCGCCTTGTTGCAGGCGGTCGAATCTCAGTTGGGTCACCAGTGGCTGGAAAAAGAATTATGGTTTTCCTTTACCGATGGCGCGGGTCTCGCCCGGCTGCACGAACAAATGGAAGTGGTGTCCCAGGAAACCACGAAACGCGGCATCCTGGTGCGCGTCCGAACGCACCCGACCACGTTGTCGCAATGGATGCACCGCAAACGACCACCCAAATCATGACGAAGACACAACAGGACGCCTCGGCCTCCCGGCCCCAGGGTATGACCCTGGCCAACAAAATCACCGTCATGCGAATCGTCGCGATTCCATTTTTTGTAATCGCGCTGCTCGATCACCACGGATACTGGGCCCACGCGCTTTTCGTCATGTCGGTCGTGACGGATGCGCTGGACGGAGCGATCGCGCGCCACCGCGGCGAACGAACGGCCCTCGGCGCTTTTCTCGACCCACTCGCCGATAAGCTTCTGCTGGTCGCTACTTTTGTGGCGTTCACAACACTCGGCGTTATTCCACTTTGGATTTTCATCACGGTATTGTCGCGAGATATGCTAATTATTCTTGGCTGGTCGGTGGTTTACATCCTCACGGGAAACCGTAAAATTGAGCCGCGACCCTTGGGCAAGCTCACAACGGCGTTACAGATGGCCGTGTGCATCGCCAAACTGTTCTCATTTCCCGACGCGCTCTATCAGTGGACACTCTACGCAATGGCCGGGGTGACGGTGATTTCGGCCTTTGAGTATGTGTGGATCGGGAACAAGCGTCTGGGGGCGATCGCGTGATCGCCGGTTATCTGATACTGAGTTATGCCTTCGGTTCGATTCCAACGGGGTATTGGCTTGGCAAAGCCTGGAAAGGGCTCGATGTTCGCCGACACGGCTCTGGAAATTTAGGGGCCACCAACGTGCTCCGCGTTTTGGGGAAAGGACCAGCCATGATCACCTTATTAATTGATATCGTCAAAGGTTGGGTCCCCGTCCGGTTGATGCAGCATGCGGCGCCAGGAAATTTTACCCTCGCAACGGCAGCCGGATGCTTGGCAATTCTAGGTCACGCGACGTCGCCCTTTGTCGGATTTAGGGGGGGCAAGGGCGTGGCCACGTCGGCCGGGGTTTTTATCGCCCTGCTTCCTGTTCCGGCGGCCATTGCCATCGCGGTCTTTTTGGCCACCTTACTGATCAGCCACATTGTTTCGATAAGCTCGATGGTTGCCGTGCTGGCCTGGGCGGCTTCCGCGTATTTTTTGGCACCCGCAAGGCTGCCTCTCGGTGCGGCCTGGGGCGTGACGGTATTAGTCTTTTGGACGCACCGCGCGAACATTCGTCGCTTATTGGCCGGAACAGAGCCACGCCTTGAGCGTTCGAAAGGACCTTCGTCAAGATGAAATCCAACCTCCGTTTAGCGGTGCTGGGTGCCGGGTCTTGGGGCGCCACACTCGCCAATATGTTGGCCGAGAAAAATGACGATGTCCGGTTGTGGGAATTCGATACTTCCGCGGCGAGCAAGCTCGCATTGTCGCGGCAATTAGCGATCCTGCCCGATCTTCGGCTTTTAAAAACAGTTCAGGTCACGAACGATTTGGCCTATGCGCTCAGCGATCGCGATGTTATTGTTTCGGCGACGCCTTCGCATGTCGTCCGCGCCACCATGCGGTCGGTGAGGATCAGCGGCGCGTTGGCGCCGGCGTCGGTCGTGGTGAGCGTCTCGAAAGGCTTGGAAGAGAAAACCGGCAAGCGAATGAGCCAAGTGATCGACGAGGAGTTGCATTGCGGGCTCGACCGTATTGCGGTCCTGGGCGGCCCGAGCCATGCGGAGGAAGTATGCCGCCAGCTACCTACGGCGACGGTAATTGCCTGTTCGGACGCGGGAGTGTCCTCCGAACTCCAGACGCTTTTGACCAAAGATTATTTTCGCGTGTACGCCCATGCCGATGTGGTGGGCGTTGAACTGAGCGGGGCGCTAAAAAATGTTTACGCGATCGCTTGCGGGATCAGCGACGGTCTCGGATTCGGGGACAACACCCGGGCCGCGATTCTGACGCGTGGTCTCAACGAGATGACACGATTGGGCGCCCAACTGGGGGCACAAATCCTGACCTTTTTTGGTTTGGCGGGCATGGGGGACTTGGTCGTGACCTGCATGTCGCCGCATTCGCGTAACCATACCTTTGGCGCCAAAATAGGTAGCGGCCAAACGCCCGCCCAGGCTCTGAGCGAAATGACGATGGTCGCCGAAGGATACAAGACGGCTTCTTCGGCCTATCAACTGGCCCAACGACTTGGCTTCGACGCGCCGCTGACGCATGAAATTTACCAAGTCCTTTATGAAGGCAAGAACCCGCGCTTTTCCTTGCGCGATTTAATGATTCGGGAACCGCATCGAGAATGGGAGGGCTTGACCATCAGCCCCGAAGGACGCCACCAATGAACAAGGCCCGCCTAGTGGAAGTCGTTGGACGTGTGGTCAGCACGCGAAAAGAAGCCTCCGCCGCCGTCGAAGCCATGATGAATGCGATGCGCTTGGCATTACGCTCCGGCGACAAAGTCGTGTTAAGCGGCATTGGCAGTTTTCATGTCAAAATGCGAAAGGCCAAAGTCGGCCGCAACCCGCGCACGGGTCAAAGCGTCCCGATACCACCTCGTCGGGCAATACGCTTTAAAATGTCGAAGGATCTGTTTGGCAATCCCTAGTTTTTTTGGTTGAATGACTATCATGATTGAAACGCTGCTTCCGGAACAAACCTATTTCACCATCAGCGAAGTCGGACAGATGACCCAGGTGAAACCCTACGTGATTCGTTACTGGGAATCCCAGTTCAGCGTGCTCCGCCCGGCGCGGCGGGAGTCGGGCCAGCGTAAATTCACGAAAAAGGAAGTCCATGCCATCCTGCGAATCAAGGAATTGCTCTATGACAAAGGCTACACGATCGCCGGTGCCAAGCGCTTTTTGAAACAGGAAGTCCGCCGAGGCAGTGCTCAGCTGAAGTTAGATTTGGATCAACCCGGCCATTCGTCGCATACGCTAGATTCACTTCGCAATATTCGTAAAGAGCTTGAAGATGTCCTGAAGCTTCTGAAAACCTGATTGACCTCTTTCATCCAATGACGGCACCTTCAGACCGTCGCGCAAGGCCGACTCCGACGCCTAAAACCTATGTGGGGGACTTCCGACAAAGTTTGGGTGAGAAGAATTCCGGTTATAATGGATTGCTTTCATGGCTGATTAGTATCGGTCCTCGCCGAAATGCAAAAGCTGCTGAGTCGGGCCGTAGCGCAGGGGTAGCGCGCTCCTTTGGGGTGGGAGAGGTCGGGGGTTCAAATCCCCCCGGCCCGACCCAGCAGCTTGCAAGAGTCGGGAATACAAACACTTCAACAATCCTCAGGTTTCCGGTTTTTTCGCTCCTGTGACCCGCGTTCTCGTCCTGTACATTTCGATGTCCTCCGGCCACCAGCGTGCCGCCGATGCTGTCCGCGAAGCCCTGGGCATTCTCATGCCCGATTGGGAAAGTGCCGGCGTCGATTCTTTTTCCTACGTTTACCCAAATATCGGAAAGCTGATTGCCCGCACGTATATTGAGATCCTAAAACGCACGCCGGCGATTTGGGATTTCATTTATGACAACCCCGATGTAG
>JBBQYF010000132.1:0-8133 GCA_038208955.1 Elusimicrobiota bacterium | reverse complement strand
GTCAGCTTCTTTGGGCATCTTCTTTTTTCTGGGGTCTCTCATAGTTTTTCCTCGGCCCGATTTTAGCCCTAGAAATAAAAGGGCGCAAGAGAAAAATGAGCTAAATGGCGTAGTGAAGGATTCCATGCGGATTATGTACCTGACTGAGTCGATGAAGTGGTCCGGAGGAGCCCAGCAGCTGCTGCTCATGGCGGGGGTTCTGCACGACCGCGGTCACGAACTGGTTCTGGGCTGCCAGCCCGGCAGCGATATTCAGGAACGCGCGATCGCGCGAGGCCTCACCGTCGAGTCGGTTCGCATGCGGCAGGATTATGACGTCCCGGCGGCATTCGACGTCGCGCGCATTCTCCGAGAGCGAAAAACGGAATTGCTTCATGCTCAACATTCGACGGCGCATGCCATCGGCCTGATGGCGGCGGCACTGGCCCGCGTTCCGGTATTTGCCGTCACCCGGCGGGTTATTTTCCCGATCAAGCGCAACCTATTCAGCAAACTCAAATATTTGTCCTCGCGAATCGACGGATATGTGGCCGTGTCGAATGCCGTCCGTACGGAACTCGAAAAAGCGGGCATCGCCCCCGAACGTATTGATGTCATTCCGTCAATCATCGCGGGTCAAAATGCAGAGTCGGCCGCGGGGCTTTTGCTGCGAAATAAACTGGGCATACCTTCGGGGCCGCTGATCGGCACCGTCGGCAATTACTCTGATTTTAAGGGGCACGATTACCTGATCCAAGCCATGCCGGCTATCGTCCAGGAATTTCCTAACGTCCACTTATTGGTGGCAGGGCGCGATACGGAAAAACTTCAGGGCCTGGTTGATCGTCTGGGTTTGACTGCCGCGGTTCACTTGCTGGGTTTTCGCACGGACGTGCCGGAAATATTGCAAGCGCTGGATGTGTACGTTATTCCTTCGCTCCTAGAAGCTGCCGGCACGGCGCTGAGGGAGGCGATGTTCGCCGAAAAACCTTGCGTAGCCACCCGGGTTGGAGGCATTCCTGAATCGATTGACGACGGCCTCACGGGTCTCTTAGTCCCGCCCGCGGACAGTGCGGCGCTCGCGGCCGCCGTCAAGACGCTGCTCGCGGATCCCGGCCGAGCCGCGGTCATGGGGAAAAAGGCGGGGGCGGTTATCGCATCACGGTTTTCGCTCGCGGCGGCCGCCACGCAAACGGAAGCGTTTTATCAGCGGCTGTGGGAAAAGAAGAAGAAATGAAACGCTCTTATCCGATATTTCTCTATCATCACGTTAGCCCCGACCGC
Organism: Elusimicrobiota bacterium; assembly: GCA_038208955.1. Lineage (GTDB taxonomy): Bacteria > Elusimicrobiota > Elusimicrobia > 2-01-FULL-59-12 > 2-01-FULL-59-12 > JBBQYF01. The sequence continues at coordinate 6,870 of JBBQYF010000132.1, read as the reverse complement.
GACATTACGCCAGATGGATTTGAACGGCAGATGCGCCATTTGCTCGACCAGGGGTACCAAAGCATGATGCTAGGAGAGATTGTGGCGATTACCGAGGGGCGGACCCCGGCCGGGCAGCCCGGTTTCGCGGTGACCTTCGATGACGGCTACTTGGACAACTGGATTTATGCCTTTCCAATACTTAAAAAACTTAGGCTCAAAGCGACAATGTTTCTTGTGACCGACCGAGTGGAGGCCACGCCGCCCAGGCAAGCCACATCGGCGCCCGACACGAAGACTCGTGAGCGGGAGCCGGGTGGGTTTGTGGCCTGGTCCGAGGTCAAGGAGATGATCGCCTCCGGGTTGGTTGAAATCGGCTCGCATACGATGACGCACCGCCACTTCCGACGGCAAGAAACCTATGACGATTTGCGACGCGAGCTTAACGAATCCAAATCGATCATTGAAGCCAAAACCGGCGCCCCCTGCCGACACTTGGCCTGGCCCTGGGGGGATTACGAGCGGGCTTGGCTCCCGGTGGTGAGGGAGCTTGGATTTCAAAGCGCCGTCACGACCCGCGGTGGAGCCAATACGACTGGCTCCGACCCTCTGGAACTTCGGCGGATCAAAATCAGCCGTCGCGGCGTCGACTACCTAGCCAGTCGTTGTCGCTGGAACCAGCAAGCGATGACGGCGTCGGCTTACGGATTTTTCCAAGGCTGGGACCGCCGGTTTAAAACGTGGCTGGGATCGGAATCACCTTATTCTCATGGATGACCCGCGCAGTATTCTAATTATCCAGCTCAAGCGGGCGGGCGATATTCTTGTCACGACTCCGCTCTTGCCCGCCTTCAAAAGACGATTTCCCCGCACGCATCTGGGGTTTCTGTGCAACAAGGGTTTCGCCTCCATCCTCGAAAATAATCCATCTCTGGATGTCATTGAGCCTTACGATGGCGAGGACGTGCTCGGAACGATTCGCCGAATCCGTAAACAAAAATATGAATGGGTTTTCGATTTTCAGTCGTCCCCGCGCTCGGCGATCGTTTGCCTGGGCAGTGGGGCCCGACTCACCGCAGGCTACCGGGTGCCGTTTTGGGGGCGAACCTATGGGCATAGCGTGCGCCGTCCCTCCGGCAGTCAATCCGTGGTTGAAGGAAAATTCTCGCTGGCTGAATCGGTCGCGGGGCCGCTCGGCGATCGTCCGCCGCGCCAGCTCATGCTTCGCGAGGAGGAGCGCGCTTGGGCCGTTGAGAAAATGCCGACGGGTCCGCAAAAGCCGATCGGTCTTGTGCCTACCCATCGACGAAATAGTCGCCGCTGGCCCGCGGCTTCGTTTGCGGACTTGGCACGGTTGCTATCGCAGGAAAACCAGGACGTTTGGTTATTTTGGGGGCCGGGTGAAAAAGAATACGTCGCAGATATTTCGCGACAAGCGCCCGGCACGCGAATGATTCCAGAAACCACCCTCCGCCAAATGGCCGCCCTTTTTGAACGCTGCAAGCTCGTGATCACGAACGATAACGGACCGATGCACTTGGCTGTTTCCGTCGGCGCGCCAACGTTGACCGTGTACGGTCCGACCGACCCCGTCGCGTGGAATCCGGGCGGTCCCAACCACCAGATTATCCAAGCCCACGATGTCCCCTGTTTGGGATGCAATTTAAACGAATGTCCATTCAATCACGAATGCATGACGCATGTGTCGGCCCGGGAAATGCTCGAGCGAGTCCGGCCGCTTTGGATTACCCCCTCGGCGGCGGGTGCTCAGTCGTGAGTATGGCAGACCGGCGGCGGTTTGACCAAGCTTCGAAAAATCGTCCATGGTGGGAACAAGTTCTGCGGGGCGAAAAGGACGGGCTAGTCGCCCAGTCGCTGCGGCGCTTTGCGCGTCTTGGAAGTTGGGGCTACGCGGCCGGCGTACGCGGGCGGGACATGGCCTACAACAAAGGCTGGCTTCTGGCGAGGCGGTTACCGCAGCCGACGATTTGTGTGGGGAATATTACGGTCGGAGGGACCGGCAAAACCCCCCTGGTTATTCGGCTCGCCAAAGATCTCATGGCTCTCGGATTACGCCCGGCTATTTTGCTGCGAGGGTATAAACGCGCGCAGCCGAGCCGTCATCCCTTGCTCGTTCGTGATGCGCAGCAAATCGGTGCCACCGTCGCCGAAGCCGGCGATGAAGCGATGGAGCTCGCCGCCCGATTACCCGGAGCCTGCGTGGGTGTGGGCGCAGATCGCTACGCGGTGGGGCAGCATATCCTCAAGAACCACCCGATCGATTGTTTTATTCTCGATGACGGGTTTCAGCACCACCGGCTGCAGCGCGACATCAATATCGTGACGCTCGATGTGACCGATCCTTGGGGAGGCGGCCAGCTTCTGCCGGCGGGTTTATTGCGCGAACCACCCGAATCCTTGCGCCGCGCCGATGCCGTGGTGCTGACGCACTCGGCCTCCGTCGGGCCCGATCGCTTAAGTGTTTTACGGGCTGATGTGTCGCAGCATATGCGTGAAACGTCCTGTCTCCTCGAGAGCCGTCACGAACCTCTGGGGCTCATGGCCGTCGGCGAGGATAAATCGCAACCGCTAGGGTATCTGAAGGACAAGAACATCTTGGCCATTTCAGGGATTGGCAACCCCCGTGGTTTCGAGGAAACGTTACAAGGGCAGGGGGCGAAAATTGTGGGTGTCCTGCGACTGGCCGACCACGGCGGAGAAACATCGCTTGTCCGACAATGGATTGCCGACAACCGGCGTTCGGCCGACGCGATTATCATGACCGAAAAAGATGCGATGCGTTGGGAGGATATCGCCAGACCCGGCAAAGATGCACTTCCCTTTTACGCTTTGCGCATGGATTTATTACTGACCTCGGGAATGGATCATTGGAACAAGTTACTCGAACTTGTTAGGACGCTGGTGGATGCTCAGTAATATATTCTCAGCGGGTTTGGCCGCGCTTGCCGCCGTCATCCCCGTGTCCATCGCTGCCAGCAACATCGTATTTTTTCCACTGCTCGCTCTTTGGTTGCTCGGCGCTCAATGGACTTTTGCCCGCTGGCCCGTCCCACCCTGGGGGCGCCTGGCGACGGCTTACAGTATTTTTCTTGTCGTCAGCTTGCTGTCGGCTTTGCTCGGGGGGGACATCCACCATAGTTTGCGCGAGATTTACAATAAAGACTTTTATTTTTTGATCGCTCTACTTTTGGTTGCGTTGCTTCGTGAGCAAGCCGATCGGGAACGCGTCGCTCGGATATTTATAAATTTCAGTTTACTGATGGCGGCGTGGGGTATCGTCCAATTTATCGTTGGCGTAAACCAGACGGATCGCTCGCACGGAGAGTTTTTATATTTGCCCGCTTGGGTGGCCGGCTGGCCGCGGCTGCTGCTCAATCAACTGTCGATGCTCAACGGGCGAGTCGCCGGAACGCGCAGCCATCCGCTGACCTATGCGGAATGCCTGCTCTTGGCTTATGGGTTTTGCCTGGCTTTTGTGCGGCTGGAGTCGCGCCGCTCGTTTCGGCGCTGGATCGTTTCCAGCTGGCTGATCGGCGGGGCGCTTTTACTTTCCTTGAGTCGGGGCCCCTGGCTCGCAGCCGCGATCATGACTTTGCTGGCTTTTTTGCCCGGCTGGCGACAGGGCGGCCGGTGGCGGGTTGCATTTGTTTGCTTACCGATTTTGGCGATTGTCGTTGTGGCGCCGCTGCGCGCCCGCGCGCTCAGCATTTTAGATACCAATCATCACTCCAATTCCGAGCGGCTCCATATGTGGCACGCCGGGCGATTAATGTGGCAATCGAGGCCAATCCTTGGAATCGGCCCCGGTAACGTAAAGTCGGCTTCACCGCTTTATCAGACAGACGAAGAACGCGGCCAGGGGCCATGGGGACACTTGCATAGTACCTTCGTTAATTTTGCGGCGGAACGAGGTGCGGCGGGCTTGCTCAGCTACCTTTTCTTCATCGCCTTACTGACGGGGGAATTTATCAAGGCCTTGTACCGTCGCAACGTCGCCGACTGGGAACGTGCGGTCCTATGGGCATCCCTCTTCGGCATCGTTGGATATTTACTGAGCGGCGTCACGGAAACGACTTACAATGCGTCGACGGTCTCGATGGTTTTCTACTTTGTAATGGGATTAGGACTCGCGGTGGCCCGCTATTAATACGTCGCTGCCAATCCTATTTTTGGACCGCGACGGCACATTAATTGAAGAGGGCGATTACCTGAAAAACCCTCGCGCGGTCAAAGTGTTACCGGGTGTACCGGCGGCCTTGCGCCGACTCAAGCGCGGCGGATATACGCTGGTCGTTATTTCGAACCAATCCGGTATTGGGCGGGGGCTAATGACTTTGGAAGAAGCGCGGCTTGTCCAAAAGCGGTTTCTAAAGTTGTTCAAAGCCGCGGGGATTCGTTTTAACGGTTATTATTTCTGTCCACACGCCCCGGGTCGGCGCTGCGCTTGTCGTAAACCAAAGCTCGGGATGGTCCGACGAGCATGCCGGGATCTTGGCCGGTCTTGGAAGCGTCATGTCAGCGTAGGAGACCGAAAAAGCGATGTGCAGGTTGGTCAGCGCACGGGTGGATTAGGTATCTTGATACTAAGCGGTTATGGTCGTCAGTGGTCTTCACGATTAGGAAAGGTTAAACCGAACAAGATTTTGGCGGACTTTCCCCAAGCCGCTGATTGGATTTTGAAGCATGCCACCGCTTCGGCGACGCAGGGCGGGAGAGGCGGCTAGGAAAGGATGGACGTCATGAATGAATCTAGCAAGGATAAGCTCGGGCAGTTAATTAGCCGGCTTGCTGCCACGCACGTTGATTTATGGCACGAAGAAGACAAGGCGCGTGTCCCGGACGATACCCAAGTGGCCAGCGCGAAGCGGCGTATTGACCAGCTTAACCAGACGCGCAATGATCTGATCGAGCGCATCGATGAATGCTTCCTGCATAGCCAGGCGAAGGAATAGACTATGGCTGAAACTCTGGGAAGCTTGATAGACAAAATTTGTATTGCTGAGTTGAAGATTTATCACACGCAAGAACAAATCGATCGACAAGAAATTGCCGACGACCTGCGCCAGCTATGCCGTGACCGTCTCGTAATTTTAAACCGTCAACGCAACGATCTCGTGATCGAATTCGACGATCTTTGCGGGGCCTGGTCTAACCGCACCTACCAACCGAAGGTCTACCGTCAGTTCAAAATGTACAACGATCCTCGCTTCCGTCTCCCCCAACGTGCCTGATTCTTTGCTGCGCTTTCGCGTACCCCTGGGGTTTTTGTTTGCCCTTTGGTATGTCATCGTCGCCCGGCCGGCGTCGGGTGTGCTTTTTGGCATTTGTCTCAGCTTGGTCGCTGTCGGTTGTGCGCTCCGCTCGTGGGCGGCGGGATTTCTTTTTAAAGGTAAACGGGTTGCGGTTGGAGGCCCTTATGCGTACATACGCAATCCTCTTTATATCGGCAGTTTTATTATCGGAAGCGGATTTTGCCTAGCCTTGTGGCGTCGCCCCTTGCCGCTTTCTGCCTTGCTCCTCTGGTCGGCTTTTCTGGCTGGATTCGGGATTGTTTATGGGGCCAAATCCAAGGCGGAAGAGAAGGAATTGTCTCGCGCCCTCGGACCGGACTATGATCGTTACGCGAGTCAAGTTCCAGCGTTTATACCCACGCGTGGGCATGTTGGGGGGTTGGGCGGACAGCACTTTAGTACGGAGTTATACCGCCGCAACCGCGAACACCAATGCCTCATTGGAAGCTTTGCCCTTTCCATTATTCTCTACTTAAAATTCCATTATGCGGTTTGATCGGAGCGGCTGGCTGGTGCTGGCCACCGTCGCCTGCGCCTTCGCGCAAACCGCTTGGGCCGATATTGACCCAGTGGACATATCGAGTTTAGCGGCCGTGGCTACGCGGGACGACATTCTCACATCGACTTACGTCTGGCGAAACGTGCCCAACCATGCCTTCAAACCGGGCGAGGAGTTGTTGTTCGTGATCAAATGGGGCGTCGTTTCGGCGGGCGACGCGACCTTAAGTTTGCGCGACTTGGAGGAGATGCACGGACGCACGGCGTATCATCTGGTCTCTGAGGCGCACTCCAACAGCGTGGTTGACGCGTTCTATCATGTCGAAGACCGCCACGATATTTGGATTGATCAGAAAGCGCTCGTCACGCTGCGTTATGAAAAGCGTATTCACGAAGGCGGGTACCATCTCGAGCAAAAAAATGTTCTCGACCAGAGTCACGGGCGATTCTATGAGCGCGCCTACCGGTTTGATAAGAAAATCTACGAGAACAGTGAAGGCGCGATGCCACCAAATTCGCTCGATGTTTTAGGAAGCCTTTATTATATTCGCACCCTGCCGCTCGCGGTAAACACCTCTTACACCGTCGACGTCGTCAGCAATGACAAAGTTTATCCGCTGGTGATCAAGGTGAAGCGGCGGGAGAAAATCAAGGTCCCCGCCGGACGATTTGATTGTTTCGTCGTTGAACCCCAGCTCCGATCGTCGGACGTCTTCGTTTCCAAAGGGAAAAAACTTGAAGTGTGGATGACGGCCGATGAGCGTCACATGCCGGTACGGATGCGTTCGGAAGTGGCCATCGGCCATGTTTCGGCCGACCTTTTGGATTACCGCGACGATAAGGTCATACAGTAAACCGCTGTCCTTGGCAATCCGCAAAGCTTTTTTGTAGAATTCATCGTGCTCGGTCATCGACGGAAAACTATCCTGCATTTGAAGCGTTTTGAGCACTCCCAAAACCGGCTTTCATGACGTTCTCCTCGGCGCGGCGGTTGATCGCTCGCTTTGGTCGGTTGAAGGCCCTGGTGGTCGGAGATTTGATGCTCGATCATTTCATTTGGGGCAAGGTATCGCGAATTTCA
>JBBQYF010000131.1:0-8147 GCA_038208955.1 Elusimicrobiota bacterium | reverse complement strand
CTGTTTTGATTGACACGACGCCGCCTCACACCCAACTCATTTTTTCGACTTCGCCCTATCAAAGTCTTTCGGGCCTCCACTATGTGAGCAGCGCTGCGGCCCTCAGTTTTGTCGGAACTGACAGCGGAACCGTGGTTTCCGGCGTCGCTTGGACGCGCTATGCCGTCGACAAGTCTTCGTTTAGTTTCTACAAGCAACCTTTTTCGCTGCCTGAAGGATTCCATATGGTGGCCTTCCAAAGCGAGGATAATGCCGGCAACCTTGAGCCGCTTCAAGTCTCCACCGTGGCGGTCGATGCCACGCCGCCCGTCAGCACGCTCGCGTCGGGAACACCCCCCGTGGAACTGAGCGGACCCGTGGTCGCGAGCACACAGACGTTGGAGTTTGTCGCGAGAGATTCCCTTTCGCAGGGCGTCGCGTCCGGAGTGAAAGCCGTGGCCTTCGCGATCGATCAGAGCAGCTTCAGTATTTTTGATCAGCCATTCACGCTGCCGGCGGCGGGAACGCACAGGCTTGTCTGGTTCGCTACGGACAACGTCGGCAATATCGAGGCCTCTCAGGAAGAAACGCTGACAGTCGTGACGGCTTCCGCGACATTGGATACAACGCCACCAGTCACGCAACTGGCCTTTTCGACCCTATCGTATCTGGACCCCTACGGAGACCAATACATTTCAACGGGCACCGTGCTGACGCTTCAGGCCCTCGACCCGGGAATCAACGCCTCAAGGGTGGGCGCCACCGAGTACTTGCTGCACCGGTCGACGGCTGACGTCTTCGATACGTATTCAAATCCGCTGACGTTCACCGAAGGCTCGTACCGCATTGATTTCTTCAGCATCGATCACGCCGGCAACCAAGAAAAGATGCGAAGCGTCGGCTTCTTCGCCGACGGGACGCCGCCGCAGACGCAAGTGCTATTCTCAACACCGCCGGTCGTGACCCCTTGGAAAACGACGATTACGGACGCCAACCAAATTAGTCTGAGCGCGCAGGATTTCGGCGCTTTCCCGAGCCGCGTCGCATACACCGATTATCTCGTGCATCCTTCTCCGACCGCCGACTTTATTCGTTATACGGTTCCCTTTGAGTTGGCGCCCGGAGCGCACCGGATCGATTTCTACAGCGTTGATAACGTCGGGAACGTCGAGTCTTTGCGCTATCAAAGCGTTTGGGTTGTGGCGGTCTCAACCGCGCTTCCGCAGACCCACACCTTCATTGGCTCGCCAAGTACACCGGTAGACCCAGGCTTCCAATGGGGAGGCGTCTTTGTTTACCCCAATCCCGCGCGCGGCGCCGCTGTGCCTACCTTCCACATCGAAGTCGGCATCGCCGACCAGGTGAGGGTCAAGATCTACAACATCGCGGGACAGGAACTTGACGAATTCGCGCTCTCTGACGCACCGTCCGTGATCGACTCGGGCCAAGGAGCTCGCTATACGTACGAGTCCGTCTGGACAGGTCACATCGCCAGCGGCATCTATTTTTATACGGTGGATGCTGAGAAGGCGGGGCAGCATCTCAAACGTCGCGGTAAATTCGCGGTGATCCGGTGATTTCTAAAACGAGTTCCTGGCAAAGACTTTGCGACCGGATACTCGTCTGCGCGATTCTGTGTGCAATAGCCACGAACGTCTCTGTGGCGGGAACCACAACCGGCGCCACGTTCTTGGAATTGGGCGACGGATCGCGGCCGCTCGCCTTGGCCGGCGCTTATACAGCCGTTGGAGGAGATGTGGACGCGCTCTATTACAACCCTGCTGGAACCGCATTCCTCGCCCGTCCTGAAGTAAGCTTTTCACATTCGGACTGGCTAGAAAGCACGAATTTCGATGTGATCAGTTATGGTCATCCGACCTCTTTGGGAACGATCGGTCTGAGTGCCCTGCGCATGGGGGACGGCACGTTTGACGGCCGCGATGCGAACCGCCAAGCGACCGGCAATTTCTCGGCCGATGACGTCGCGGTCTTGCTTTCTTATAGCCATACCCTGTGCGCGGACGCAGGAGCCGGGCTGAATGTCAAATACCTTCGCAGCCGGATCGCCAACGACAGCGCTTCAAGCGTCGCACTGGACCTCGGAACGCAAGCGCGGTGGCCGGGCTTACCCCTTAGCTTCGGCGGCTCGGTCATGAACGTCGGAACCGGACTGCGCTTTGTGGACCAAGTTGACCGTCTACCTCTTACGGTCAACGTTGGCGTAGCGTTACGTCCAATCTCTTCAATTCTATTGACTGGCGATTTTGTGCATCAGCCGTATGACCAGATTAGCCGCTTGCGCTTCGGCGTTGAATACGGAATCTCTTTGTTCGCCTTTCGGTTGGGATACGACCAGCTGCTCCAAGGAACCGGGAACAGCTCGCTCAATACCTCTGAAAGCTTGCGCGGCGGCCTTGGTTTTCATTGGGGACGCTACAAGTTTGATTACACGCTGGCACCCTTTGGCGATTTGGGTCTCACGCAACGCTTTACCATTAGTCTCATGTTCGGCCCTGTCGAGCACCTCGACGAGACGCCTAAGACGCTCAAACCCCCGGCCGGCGCCGGAGCGTTAAGTCGCTAATATCGCCAGAATTGCGAAGTTCGGGCTGGGGGTTTCCTAAAGTTTTTGGAACGCGAGAAAAAACGGCCCGCCACAAAAAGTTCTGCGGCAGGCCGGCCGTTATATTTGCGGCTGAGCGGCTGTGACCTCTACCCCTTTGTTGTACCCGTCGCTAGGAAGTTAAATCCGTTGATGCCTGAGCCATTTGTTGTTATTTTCTGATGAACTCCATCGGCGTTAAATCGCCGATCGAACTTTCCTGGGTTGAACAGGCTTGGCCAGTTCCACTTCAGGACGTTTTATTGGCCTTCTACCTTGATGATACTGCCGAAGGGGGGGTCGATTTTTTTGCCGTCGGCGGAAAGGTGCAGCCAGTAATCGCCGGGAGCCACTGCGGTGCTAACGGAGATGTCCGTCGTGACGACATTGGCGTCGGTTCGAACCAGAGGGGCGAGGGTGATTCCGGAGGCGTCGAGATCAATGCGCAGGTGCCCGACAAAGTCGGGGGACAGATCACGCCCAATCACGCGCAACTGGCTTTTGCCACCGGGGTGAACGGGAGGGGAAACCTGGACGCCCTTTATCCAATTGCTATTGACGATTGTGAACAGTCCACTTTTTTGGAAGAGTTGCTGATTGGCCGCGTCGCGAATCGTTACGCCATATTTTCCGACGGGGGTGCCGGCAGGGCTCTTGAAAACAAAGCGGCTCTGATTGCGTGAAATGTAGGTAAAACTGGCGGGTCCCATGTCGAATTCGTCGATGGTGGCTTTCAAGCTATTCACATCTTGGGGGGTTAGTCCACTTCCCTGAACGAACAAATTGATTGGATCCCCAGGACGGTGATAGGGATCTTCGGCGATGACGCCTTGAACGAGGCCCGTCTGGCCGAGATTCGGTTTCACAATGTGAACCATTTCGGTGCGCCGCAAAACTTCCTTCTCGCCGATCTTGATCGTGAAGCCGTAGGCGCCCGGCGGAACGCCTCCCCCGATTCGCAAAATTCCTTCCACAATATAAGGCAAATGATTTTCCAGATCCGAAACAACCAGCCCGGGGGTGCTCGGTTCAATGTGGAATTGCTTAGCCATGTCTTCATCCATATTCGTGATGACCCGGAAGCGGCCGCCACGGCCGGATTCTTCCATGCTGATGAAGAAAACCGTCAGCACCTCGCCTTTTCGCACCATCGCAAAAGGCTCGGGCGCGCTAAAAACGGGCAAGCCTTTGATCAACACCCGCGGATAGATAAAGGCCGTTTTCGTGTTCGCGCCAATTTCGATGTCGCCATGGATCTGGTTGGCGGTCACGAGCGCTAGATTCTTGAAATGAATTTCTGGATCGTCTGACTGAAGAGTAATCATTTTTTGAAATTCGCTGGTAAAGCCGGAACCGTTGATATCAAAACCGAAACGGGTTCCGGGGGGGGCGATCTCCTGGCTGTAGTAGCACCGTACGATAGTGATGTCTTTGGGAATCAATTCTTTATGCAAGGTTACGGCCCGCGGGGTCGCCGCTCCCGTTGGTGCCGAGACGACGGGCTTTGGTTTCGAACTTTTTGCCGTAACGGGTGGGGGTAAGGGAATGCTCCTTGTCGCCTGGGTTGAGACAGGAACGGTGGATAAAGGGGAGGCGGGTGAAACCATTTTAGTCGCTGGGGGTAGTGCAATGGGGGTGTGTCGACAGGTCACTCGAGAGAGTAAGAAACCGACGCCAAGGAGTACGAAAACCACCCACAAAACGATGCGTTCGTGACGATTCATCTTCTGAAGTGAAGCATAAGCGGGATGCGGGCCATTGTCAAGGATATTACAGCAGAATGAACAACTGTCCCCCGTCCGAGGATAACCTGTGGATAAGTTTCTGATTTAGCGAATAATTGTGAACTTTCCCCCGAGCTTTATGTCCCGAGCGCGTCGTCAGGTAGAGGTAAAGGCCCGAAGCGACCGAGGTAGCGGATTGATCAGTCGAATCCCAAGAAACGCCGGCTGCTCATCGCGATCTCGGCCTGCGCACTCGCCGCTCGGGACTGGTGAAGTATAATTCGTTCGACATGATTACCTTGCGCAACGTTTCTAAAGCTTTTGCAAACCAAGTTCTCTTTGAGTCGGTTTCGCTTCAAATCAACCAGGAAGACCGTTTTGCTTTGGTCGGTCCAAACGGCGCCGGGAAATCCACGCTTTTTAAGTTGATTATGGGTGTCGAGCCGCCGGACGAAGGCGAGATCAGCCTGCGCACGGGCATGACCTTTGGCTACCTTCCGCAAGAAACCACGGAGTTTGCGGCTAAGGCGGTGCTGGAAGAAGTTCTCGGAGATACGCCCACAAACCAGCGGGAAGCTCAAGCCAAACGAATCTTGATGGGCTTGGGTTTCAAAATCAGCGATTTCGCCCGCGGCATCTCCGAACTCTCCGGGGGCTGGCAAATGCGGGTCGCGATCGCCAAGCTTTTGCTCGACGAACCCGATCTGCTAATGCTGGACGAACCGACGAATCACTTGGATCTTGAATCATTGCTCTGGTTCCAAAACTATCTGCAAAATTATCGCGGCGCGATATTTCTCATTTCTCATGACCGGGAGTTCATCAATTCGATCGTCAACCGGATTGTCGAAGTGCGCAACGTCCAGCTCAACATGTACACGGGAACCTTCGAAGATTATCTGGCGCAGCGCAAGCGCGATGAAGAAAACATGGTTTCCGCTTATCACCGTCAACAGAAGGAAATTAAGGAGTTGGAAGACTTCATCAACAAGTTCCGCGCCAAAGCCTCTACGGCCTCGCGGGCCCAAGCCAAAATGAAGTACCTGGAAAAAATGGTCCGCGTTGAACTTCCCGAAGAATTGAAAACAGTGGGATTTTCGTTTCCACAACCCCCGCGCAGCGGCCAGAATGTCTTGACGCTCAAAAATATTCGCCAGTCCTACGACGGCCAACGTTGGATTTATAACGGTCTAGATTTGACGCTCGAGCGCGGCCAACGCATTGCGCTCGTCGGTCCAAACGGCGCCGGAAAATCCACCCTCTTGAAACTTCTTGCGGGCGCGCTTGAGTTTCAAGAAGGTGAACGCAAGTTGGGTTTTGCCGTCGACGTCGGCTATTTCTCTCAACACCGCGCGGAAATGTTCCGAGCCGGTAAAACCGTGGTCGAAGAAGCGAGCAATACCACCCGCAATCATTCCGAGCAGACGGTGCGCACCGTCTTAGGGTCGTTTCTCTTTCGCGGCGATTCCGTTTTTAAACCGGTGGAGGTCTTAAGCGGCGGAGAAAAGAGTCGCCTGGGTCTCGCCCGCTTGCTTCTCGATCCCCCTAACCTGTTGCTGATGGATGAGCCGACGACGCATTTGGATATGGCCAGCGTCGATGTCCTCATCGAAGCCCTCAAAAAATATGAAGGCACGATCGTGATGATCAGCCATGACGTATTCTTTCTGCGTCAGCTAGCCGATCACATCATCCATGTCGACAATGGCAAGGTCACCTGGTATCCGGGCGACTACGATTATTTCCTGCATAAAAAGTCTTTGGAAGAAGGTGAAGAAGCTGAACTCTTTCGCTCCGAGGAACGGATTGAAGCGGCGCACCACAAACAGACGGTCGCTCCTGTCGCGTCAACCCGGCCCGCCGCTGGAGGGGATGCTGACGCTGCGGTGGTCCCGACGGTCCCACGAAAGTCGAAGGAACAGAAGCGTCGTGAGGCCGAAGAACGCAATGCGCGTTACCGGATAGCCCAAGAAGATAAGCGCAAGGATGATATCCGCAAAGGATTGAAAGAAGCCGAAGGAACGCTCTTGGACGAAATGGCGCGCCTCGAGACGCACCGTGATCCGGGGCGGGTGGGCGAATTAACGCGCCGCCTGGGAGAGATACAAAAGCAGTTAAAAGTTTTGGGAAGTTAGTGAAAATGCTGCTGAATGAGAACGAGCGAGACGTTAGCCACCCAAGGCGTTAACACGAGGCTCGACAAAAATACCAACCGGCAGGACACTTGATTGGCAACGCGCAAGACCTGGATCATCAGCAGCCCACAAAAAACAACGATATAGACGAGCGGTAGGCAATTCAGGAAAATTTGGGTAGCACCGCTCTGTGACAGGTCACTACCAAAAATTTGCGTAACAAAAAACACCTGCCTGCCGAGCGCGATCAAGAATAACGCGCGCACAAGAACCGGAACGCGCTTTTGATATTCCGCCGCTTCCGCCGGAAAGAGCACGATAAAGCCGATGCAGAACATCACGATGCAATTGACCAAGGGATGAACCGTCCAACCGAGCACTGTCGATACGCTTTCCATAACACATCTTTAACAATCGAAGATGACGGCCAGATGAAGCGGGGGTTACATCTCTGTTACATGAAACGTGAGTTTGACGTCCACCGTAAAGATATTAGGACAGGGATTACCCGCTTCTTCGCGGCTTTCACAAGCGCGGACGACCAGGCGCTGCGTCTCGCCGAGCCGCACCATATCGCGCAAGAGGTTTCCCATCCAGAATCCACGGCCTAAACAGCGGTGGCTCGAGCAATTGAGGTGTTCGCGGATGGAGTGGCGATTGAATTTTCGTAGACCGAGGCCGCTATTGCCCTCTCCGCTTTCCGACACTTCAACGCGCAACTCGGCAATGCGCGGAAATGCCGTAGCAAACGGCACGTGATCGTCGGAGTCGGAATCCTTACGGAAAATATTGCCGGGCGGCGGGTGGTTCATGGGTGTAATATTATAGCCCAGGGGAACACAGACTTCGGTAGGGCGACGTAGGCCTGATCATTGCCGGATAAGGAGGTAAGTCAATGTCTAAAGATAGAAATAGCCGATGGCTTTTGACCTTATTCAATCTTGTCGGCGGAGTGGCATTGGTCTGCCAGGTCTATGCGGATGGGCAAAAAGTTAAAATTTATTCTCTGGATCCGAAAGGATATATCATGACCGATCGTGTCAACAAAAGTGATGCGGAATGGAAAAAGCAGCTGACGTCGGAACAATTCAACGTGACGCGTCGAGCGGGAACAGAGCCGCCTTTTACGGGCGCCTACTGGAATAATCACGAGCAGGGAATTTATCGCTGCATCGGATGTGGGACGCCGCTATTCGTCTCCGCCACGAAGTTCGAATCGGGCACCGGCTGGCCCAGCTTTTGGAAGCCCATCGATCCCGCAAACGTCGAGGAAGTGAAGGACTCCACTCTTTTTATGCAACGAACCGAAGTCCGCTGCCGAATTTGTGGCGCCCACCTCGGTCATGTCTTCGACGATGGACCTCAACCTACTGGCTTGCGTTACTGTATGAACTCTGCCGCCCTGAAGTTCGAAAAAAAATAAGCTCGCGCTCCCGTTACCGCTCTCGACTATCGGGGCGAGGGGCCTACTCCGATAGATCTTTTGGACAAATATCTTCGCAGGTTTCCGTGCCTCGTGGACAGGGAATATGCGGGTCGGCGGCAGGCAGTAGACGCGTTATTTCGGTAGTCTTTTCGAAATCGCATTGTGGAGCGGAGCCGTGCAGAGCGTAGTCGCAGTCGCAGCGGACAATCGCCAGTAGCCCGTTGATGGTTCCAGGGTCGGGGATTGCCGGGTCTTCACCCGGCCAGGCGGTTGAATCGGGC
>JBBQYF010000130.1:0-8232 GCA_038208955.1 Elusimicrobiota bacterium | reverse complement strand
TTTACACCCGCCTTTGCCACTTTTTCTGCCATGTGAGTGTCACCTCCTCGTCAGTAGAATGCCGTCAACAGAAGCGCGTTCATTCTATATCGACGGAAACTCCCTGTCAACATGATTCTCACCGTCGGGGAATATAATCTACTGAAATTTTCCTTCAACAATGTCGTATTGGAGAATTTCCGTAAAGAACGGCAAATCGCTGGCGCTCTGATTCATCCAGTAATAGCGTCTCACCGTCCAGATATGGGCTAGATCAACTCCGCCTCCGGCAATCAGCGTACCCATCAGTTGCAGTTGTCCCGGAAGTCGCGCCGATCCATCGCCGACGAAAGCGCCGCTCACGAGAAACGTCGCTTGAAGCGTGATGGGATCCTTGGCGTCGGTGGTAATGTGGATATTTTTTTCACAGAGAACGCTCAGCCAGCCATTGCCTTGGTGGATAATCATGTCATGAATGTGGACATCCCCTGTCACGTAGAGCATGACCGGAGCATTGATCAACAAGGGGCCGTTGCGTGCCAAGTCCACAACGCCGTCGCAGTAATAAACCGGGTTTGGCGGATCTCCGGCTCGAGGCAGTGGGCCGCTCAAGTCCGTGCCGTCGGTCAGTTCAACGAGCGGCTGCCCTGTCTTCGTGCGGTAGTAGTTGCGTAAGGCTAGTCCAGGCCGAGGAAAATGGGCCGGGTACGGCAACATCTGCGCCGCCGCAGGGGTCGAATCAAAGATGATATAGGAGGGAGAAGGGTTGGCATTGCCCGTATCATCCTGCGCCGTCCGTGAATAAATGGCCAGAGAAAGATGCGTGTAAGCCGCCGCCGGTCCTTTGACGAAGACGAGATCGCGCGCATAAACGGCGCCGCCGAGTGCGATCATTCCGGGACCGACGCGCAGTCGCCCGGGCACGGCGACCAAAAATTGTGTAATGCTGCCCGCCAAGACTTTCGCGTGGATGACGGCGCGTTGGGCGGGGGCTCCGTTCAGTGGATCTTGCTGCGTACCTTTGGGAAGATAATAGTACCCCGTCGACCAGGTATCGACGAGCGAAGGAGTCGTGGTGTCGTAAGTGAGCGTGTAGTCGTAGCGACCTTCCGTGAACGCAGCCGACGTGCTGTACGTCGTGAAATCGGGAATGGGCTGCGGCATCTTCAGCCGTTGCAGGGCCGCGTTCACGCCGGAATCCGCATAGGTCATGGCGCGCTGGCTGGCCGAGCGATGGGTGTCTTCTTCGCCATGAAGCCAAGACCACTGGAGATACCAGACAACAAGGCTCATAAAGACGAGCCCGAGGACGATGACGCCTAAAAGCGCCCAACCGGATTCTCCCTCCCGTCGAGATGCGGGCACGCTACTTTTCGACCAATACACGCCGGACCATGCGCTTTGGCGCCATGCCGAAGGGATGGTAGGCCACACTGACCATCAGCACATGCAACAAGGGATCGATTTGGAAGAGCGGGTCGGCCTCCGTCGGAGTGTCGATCGGCGTGAGTACCGTCGTCGGCGTTGGACTGGATTGATCCAAGCGCATTAGCGAACCAAAAGTCTCGTTAATCGGCTGATAAAAGTAGGCGACCTTGACTGTTTCCGAGCTGACGTGCGACTCCATATCAAATGTCGATTTCGTGATCACGAGCGGCGCCGTCGAGGACTCGACATCCCAGTTGTAACTCGCCGGATCCGCTTGCCGGAGTTCCATGGCGACATGATCCAGGGCTTTCGAAGCGTCACGCTCGGCGTCAGAAGCCGTCACCAGTCGTTGGAGAACGGCCGGTTTGTTGAGAAATGAAACGACTCCGAGAAGAACCACGGTGGCGATACCACTAAAGATCACCAGCTCCAAGAGCGTGACCCCGGCTTCCCGATGGCGGCAAGCGCGAGAGTTCAAATCCCGCTGACCTCTTTCGCCGTGTCACCCAGCGGGGCTTCGAGGTACGTTTTCTCAAACATCATGCTTTGCGCCGACGCCCCGTGGGGCGCGCTGATCGTTGTCCGGACGCTGCAGGACGAACCGTCGGGAACGCATTGGGTCAGCGTAGTGATGCGCATGCCTTCGAAACCCAGATCATCATGCGTGTTGAAGAAATCACGCGGAGCAACATCGCTTTGATCGTGCGACGCGAGGTCGTCGTAAGAAATTTGCGCAAAGGCTTTGTATTGTTCAAAGACCATGGCGGCCAGGGCCGCTCCGCGCCGGCGATCACTGGAATGGCCTAACGCTTGACCGGTTTTCAGCATCGTATTACCAATAAGGAGGCCCATCAAGGAGAGGAGCGCGACGGCGAGAATTGTCTCTACAGCGGTAAAGCCCCGGCAGCCCAAAGGCGCGAGCGGCCGCATCGGGCTTAGTTAGGAATAAACTACATCGATGCGGTAATACAATTTGGTTCCGCAGGGAAGGGCGGGATCGCGGTACGACGTGCCCTGGCAAATGCCGAGGCCTTCATGGTGATCGCGGTGCGTGTTCAGCATGCCTTGGACGGCGTCCATCAATAAAAATAATCCGTTCCCACACCCCCCCTGACAGGGAAGATTAAGCATGAGGGATTCATCGGCTCCGATCACGCGCTTATACTCTTCAAGCGTCGCATCGGCCGCCGTCATCATACGGATATTGAGCTCGAGCCGGTGAACGGAGGGAAAGCGTTCGCGGAGCGTTCCCGCTTGCTCGCGGGCGCGCGACTCCGCTTCGCCGCGCGACACTTTCAGCTCATTTTTACTAGGACCGTGCGCAATCCGACGTTTTCGGTAAGGACCTGGTGCGGGCATGCAGTGACGGTATCATTAACGGCCTATTGGGTCAAGGCACCACCAGATCCATCGCTCAAAGCCGATCGATGGTCCGATTCCGCAATTCATGCGGAGTGGTCCCGTCCAGCGGCTGAGCCTTTCAGGCGGTCGCTTGGCCCGTCAACTGGAGGATGACTTTCCATTCCGCCGGGCTGACCGGCAGAACCGATAGCCGTCCGCGCCGCACGAGCAGCATCGATCGCAAGGCGTGGGTGGCTCGGATTTCCGGCAGTGGGAGGGGCCGGTTAAAGATCCGCAAAAACCGCACGTCAACTTGATACCAGCGTGGATTGTCTGGGGGCGAGGCGGGATCGTAAAGCGGGTTTTTTGGCTCGAACTGGTTGGGGTCCGGGTAAGCCTCTCGCACGATGGCCATCTCGCCCACAATCGCCGGCGGAGTCGTACTGGAATGGTAAAAGAGTGCCCGATCGCCCTTGCGCATCGCCCGCAAAAAGTTGCGCGCCTGATAATTACGCACGCCGTCCCAGCCCGCGACCTTTTTCTGCTTCAGGTGGTGGATCGAAAAAACGTCCGGTTCGGACTTCATTAGCCAATAATTCATTTTAAATTCACTTGTTGGATTTTATCACGGATTATGATAGGAACATGCCATGGGGTTAGACGACAAACAGGAACACTTTGACCGTATGGCGCCGGATTATGAATGGCTGGTCAACCGGCTCGTGCCTTACTATCAAAAGCAGAATTCGCTGATGATGGATTTGATTCCTTTTGATCGGCACGCCACCTTTCGAACCCTTGACCTGGGATCGGGGACCGGTGTGCTGGCACGATTGCTCCTCGATACCTTCCCCAACGCCACAGTAACGGTCTTGGACATCAGTCCAGCCATGCTTGAGACATCAAAAAAGAAGCTTTGGGCATATCCCAACCGGGCCACGTTCAAACGCGGCGATTTCACCCGAGATGACCTAGGCGACGGGTACGATGTCGTCTTCGCGGGATTTGTTCTTCAGCATACCGACGATGAAGGAAAGCGGGCATTTTTTAAGCGCGTGCAGTCGCGAATGAACGGCGGGGGCATTCTGTTAAGCCGCGATATCGTTCGGGGAACCACACCTCGACTAACCGATGAATACGAGCGGTTGTGGAAACTTTACATGCGCGCACAAGGCGAGGACGCGGCGACAACCTACAATCCCTTCCTCTCGAAAGATCCCCCCGCTCGTGTGGAAGACCAACTCAAATGGCTTGGCGACGCTGGATTTACGGACGTTGGTTGTCACTGGCGCTATTTAAATTTTGCGATAACCGGCGGGCGCAAGCTCCCCGGATAAGGGTTAGCGCGCCGCGCTTGCCGCCGCCGGTGTCGCGGGTGGGGCTTCCAAGAGTTCAATGGTGGGATGATTTTTGTTGAAATAGCCGATGTGCCAGTCCGTCGGAAATAAAAATACTGGGCGCTGCTCGCGGTCTTTGGCCAACCGTACACCGTCGGATACGAGCAAGGCGGCCAGCGCCGTCCATTCGGCGGGCGGTTTAACCCAACGAGCAAATTTCCAAGGTGCCGGAGTCAGCCGAGCGGGCGCGCCGTATTCACTTTCCAACCGATATTGAACCACTTCGAACTGTAGGGGACCAACGGCCGCGAGCACCGGCGCATCCTGCGGCCGGTCCATGAGCTGGAATGCCTGCACAACCCCTTCGTGGAGCAATTGCTCGAGGCCTTTGCGAAAAGGCTTAAATTTAGATGGGTTAGGATTTTCGATGTAAGAGAAGCACTCCGGCGGAAAGCGCGGAATTTCCTGGTAAACCAGTCCTGGCTCCTCGGACAAGGTATCGCCAATACCAAAATCGTCGTAGCTGATTAATCCAAGAATATCACCGGCGTAGGCCGTATCGGCGATTTCTCGTTCTTGCCCAAACAGCGTATGGGCGTTGTTGATTTTTATTTTCTCGCCGGTGCCCGAGTGTGTCAACTGCATGCCCCGTGTGAACATCCCCGAACAAATCCGCAAAAAAGCGACCCGGTCTCGGTGCCGGGGGTCCATATTTCCCTGGATCTTAAAGATGAATCCCGAGAGGCTGTCGCGATCGGGTGCGACCGGACCGAGCGACGACTCCCGCGGCTGGGGCGCAGGCGCATAGTCGATAAAGCCGTCCAATAAAAGCTGCACGCCGAAGTTATTCATCGCGCTGCCAAAAAACACGGGCGTCATGGCGCCGGACAACACCGCCTTTTCATCAAAGGTCATCCCCACGTCCAGCACTTCAAGTTCTTCGCGCACGCGGTCGTAGGCCATCGGATCCAGTTGTTCGCGAACAAAATCGTCCGCTAAGGTCCCCAACTGGACCGGTGCTCGGTAGGCCCCCCCCGCCGTGCGCTCAAAGAGATGAACTTCTTTGCGACGACGGTCGAAAACCCCCTTAAAGCCGATCCCGGTATCGAGCGGCCAATTCATTGCGAAGGCGTCAATTTTTAGAGTTTTCTCCAGTTCGTCCATCAGCTCAAGCGGCTCGCGGGCGGGACGATCGAGCTTATTCATAAATGTAAAAATGGGAACGCCTCGACGAGCGCAGACTTCAAAAAGCTTACGGGTTTGGCTTTCAATTCCTTTACCCGCATCAATCACCATGATGACCGCATCGACGGCCGTGAGAACCCGATAGGTGTCCTCGGAAAAATCTTTGTGGCCGGGGGTGTCCAAGAGGTTTATGCGCCGCCCTTGATAGTCGAATTGGAGCACCGTCGAGCTGATCGAAATGCCGCGTTTGCGTTCGAGTTCCATCCAATCCGAAGCCGACGCGCGCTCTGATTTGCGCGTACGAACGGAACCGGCTAACTGAAGCGCTCCGCCGTAGAGGAGCAACTTTTCAGTCAGCGTCGTTTTGCCGGCATCGGGATGAGAAATAATCGCAAACGTTCGGCGCCGGGCAATTTCCGCGCGAGCAGCTGTATCCACTGATGTTGCCTCCTTATAGAATCAACGGCCTGGGAACGGCAACGGAAACTATCAACGACAAACAAATAACCAAAATCTAATCGCGAGACAGCCAACACCATCGCTTTCGCTGTTTCTTCCGGTTATTAGTTTATCGTTAATAGTTTCCGTTGGGGTGCCGCCTCATTATACCAAGGGGCCTATTCAAACAAAGACTCTTAAAGGCAAAACCCCCGAAACCACTCTCCCGGCATTTTCCCGTCGCTAAATCGACGATATCGCCGTAGGTCGATTTCCCTTTGTTAAGCCATACGTGAACAAAAAATAGCTCTTGCGAGTTTTGGCCCGCCCGGACATAGCTACTTTATGAATAGGTTGGAGGGGATGCTTACCGGTGTTATTGTGGCAATCGGCAGCGCCGCCATAGGGCGCGCCGCCGACGCCCCCCTGAAAGTGGCCAGCCTTCCTGCTTCCTATAATACAGCCGCTATGAGCACCCTGGCCGGCGGGCCCTTTCAGAATGTCTTCCACGCTGGCGAAGACTTCACCTATGCCATTCGTTGGGGCAAAATCACCGGCGGTTATTCCAATCTTTCCGTACAAAACGTAGAACAGGTCGGAGGTCATCCGACCTATCATTTGGTGTCGGAAGCCCATTCCGTGGGTTTGGTCAATTCATTTTTCCCCGTTAAAGACCGGAACGAGGCCTGGCTCGACCAGCAAACTCCTCGCACGCTGCGCTACGCCAAACGCATCCGCGAAGGAAAATATTTCGTTGATCAAGTGGTCGATCTCGACCAGGATTCACACCGCTATCATCGTCACGAAGTCCGGGTCGACCGTAACGAAGTGGAAGAACAAGATGGGGCCATCCCGCCGAATGTTTTGGATATTTTTGGCAGTCTTTACTATATTCGCTCGCTCCCCTTGGAAGTCGGACAATCCTATACGCTGGATGTCCAGAGCGGCGACAAAACATGGCCGCTCGTCGTCAACGTTTTGAAACGCGAAAAGGTGAAAGTAAAAGCCGGCAAGTTCGACTGTTTTAAAGTCGAGCCGGTGCTCCGCGGCGCGGGGATGTTCATCAGCAAAGGGAAAAAAATGGAAGTCTGGATTACCGCCGATGCCCGACGAATCCCGGTTTTAATGCGTTCGGAAATTTTTATCGGACACGTCTCCGCGGAATTGGTTCGCGAGAAACTAGCCGGCCCGGAAAGCGTTACGCTCAGCTCTACACCCAAGTCGGGAATTCAAGACATCGGCCAAGATTAATCTGCCGCCACGTCAAAGCCCCTATCCGATTCCTCTCTCCCACCCTACGGGGGGAGAGGAATGGATAGGGGCCTTTTGAGGTCCCTCTTTCTTATCGGAACGCAGCCTTACTCAGCGCGGATTTCAATGCTCTTTGCGGTTTTCTCTGCCCGTTTGGGAACAACCACTTGCAACACGCCCCGTTTGAACGTCGCTTCAGCCTTTTCACCGTCGACGTTGTCCGGCAACGCGATGACGCGTTCGAAGGCGCCGTAAGACCGCTCGAGACGGTAATAGCTATTGTCTTTTTCTTCTGGCTCCTGCTTTTTTTCGCCAGCGATGCTTAGCCCTTCCGACGTCAGGCGGATCTGGATATCCTTTTCATCCACTCCCGGCAACTCGAGCGTAATGCGAACCGCTTTTTCGCCTTCGGATACATTGACGCGAGGGACAAACGCTACAGCCTCATTGACGAGGGCAAGGTCGCCTCGAAAAAGTTGATTGAACTCCTCGAGCCCGACCGGTTGACGCCACAATCTCAATTCTCTTAGCATGGTTTCGCTCCTTATGGAATTTAATTGGCAATCACTAACTTAGATCGCTAATTATAACGCGCAAGGAGAGAATCTGTTCCCGGCAGCCTCACGCTTAAAACGCCTTAAAATTACACCCCATTTTAATGAGGCAATAGGCGGCTGAGCGCATTGCCCACAGCCCAAATAAGGCCTAGTACGCCGAAGATAGCAGCGGCATAGGCGGACCAGATAATTAACTCAACGGCTTGATGCGTCCTGGATGGCACTCCACCAATCTCCGATCCGTCGAAGGATCGCGCAAGGGCTTCGAGAAAAGCCTGGGGTGGAGTCTCTGAGTAGGGTAATTCCTGCGGGAACGAAGGGACGGACAGGTCCGGCTTAGTTTCTGAGCTCAGGCTCGGCGGTGCGTCTGGAACGAGTGTCTGCGAATTGGCCATCAATACACCTCCCTGTGTAATGACTAACAGACAACTCATTGATTGAAGCGCTTTATAGAACGGATGGCAAGCGCTAAAAAGAATTATTTTTGCGCCGATTCTGCTTTAATAAGGACGTTGTGAGAATGGGAAAAAAACTGATTTGCCGCCGGTGGGGTTTGATCGTGGGATTTCTGATGTTTGCTCTCGGCCGTTCCAACGCCAACGCATTGCGCGTCGGGCAACCCGCTCCCGATTTTACCGCTCCGTCGACTGACGGAACGATGATGCATCTCCAAGAGCGTATTGGAACGGCGCCGATAGTTCTCTATTTTTATCCGA
>JBBQYF010000129.1:0-8380 GCA_038208955.1 Elusimicrobiota bacterium | reverse complement strand
ACGGTCCACTGGCCGGCCAGGTTCTGGGAGCCGTCTGGGGTCTTTTAAGTGATGCGTCGTCGATGGGCCTCCTTGGGCTTCACACGTTGCTTTATGCGCTTTCTGGCTATACTGCGGGCTTACTGAGTCGGCAACTCGATGAGACAAAGTTTTGGACACAGGCGGTGTTTACGTTGGCAATTTCGGCGGTTTGCGTAATCTTGTATGTTGCCTTGGACCGCGTTTTTTCTTCTGGGGAACGACCGCTATCATGGGGCATGGCCGTCCATCCGTTAATTGATGCCTGCCTCGCGCCGGTTATTTTTTGGCTCTTGCACCGCTGGTCGGAGGCGTGGGATATTTTTCCCGTGGTGAACTAATGGCCTTTCTTCCGAGCGCTTCAGAGCAGTCCATCCGCGCCGGCCGCGCTCGCTGGCTCATGACTTTCTGCGCGTGCTTTATGGCGATTTGTTTCCTTCGCCTGGCTTACCTGCAGTTAATTAAAGGTCACGCGATGATGCAAGCGTCTGAAAATAATCATACCCAAGTGCTCGTCGAGCGCGCGCCCCGCGGCCGAATCTTAGACCGGAATGGGGACGTTCTTGCCGACGATCAACCTGTCTTTGTAGCGCTTTTTTCATCGTTGGGTTTGACCAGCGGCGATTACCAAGAGGCGCTCGTCCATTTGGCCACCATTTTGGCGGTGCCGTCCGTTGAGTTGGAACACCGCCTCGCGGCCGCGGTACGTGCCAAATCAATGTTGCGGATTTCAGACCGTCTAACACGCCCGCAGGCTTTTCGCATCCTGCAAGACCGCGTTCATCTTCCCGGTGTTTCGATTACCGTTGAAGAACAGCGTTATTATCCGCAGACGACGCTGGCATCCCACGTGCTGGGTTATGTGGGACAAATTACTGACGAGGAACTCGACCAGCTTTCCGATCAGGGTTATCATTCCGGCGATTGGATTGGTAAGTCCGGTTTGGAACGCCTCTACGATCCCGCGCTGCACGGGCAAGATGGGGGATTCCTGATCGAAGTCGATGCACGAGGCCGGCAAGTGCGCGTCATCCGTCATATTTCGCCGCAGGCCGGTAAGGACCTGGTCCTGACGCTTGATGCCAAGCTCGAAAAAATGGCGGAAGACCGGTTGCACGACACGGGCCATCCCGGGGCCGCCGTCGTCATGAATCCGCAGTCTGGAGAACTTCTGGCGTTAGCGTCGTCGCCGGGTTTTAATCCGAATCTATTTTTGCCGCTCGGGGACTCTAAAGAACGCAGCCAGCTCTTATCGGATCCAGACTTGCCGCTTTACAACCGCGCGATCCAAGCGCTCTATCCGCCCGGCTCGGTATTTAAAATTGTTACATCGATGGCGGCGCTCGAAGCGCATCTCTTGGATCCGGACGAGCGGGTATACTGTAACGGTTCTTACACACTCGGCAAAGAGCGCCGAATTTTTAAATGCTGGAAACCTCATGGTCATGGCTCCGTCGACTTCCTGCATGCTATTTCCCAATCCTGCGACGTGTATTATTATCAACTCGGCACGAAAGTCGGTCCGGAAGCGATCGAAAAAATGGCCAAACTTTTTGGCTTAGGGTCTTACTCTGGAGTCGATTTGCCCCACGAGAAAAAATGGCCCCTACCTTATGCGTGGCGGCAAGCTCATGCGCAACATTGGCAGGGCGGCGATACCCTCAACTATGCGATTGGGCAAGGCGCGCTACAAATTACACCACTCCAGGCCGTGGGTTTGATCTCGACTGTCGCAAACGGCGGGTCGCTTTGGCAGCCCTTTCTCGTTTCGCAAGCTCGTCATTTTGGCGAACCCCCCGAGCGTCTTGGCAATCCCAAGATGATTAACCACATCGTTTTTTCCCAACACAGTTTGGATCTTGTTCGGGAGGGGTTGACGGAAGTCGTGAGCGGTGGAACGGGCCTCGCGTCGCAAATACCGGGCGTTGCACTGGCTGGGAAAACGGGAACGGCGCAGGTACCTAAAGGCAAAGATCATGCCTGGTTCGTCGTTTATGGGCCTGTCGAGGCGCCCCGTGTGGCCTGCGCGGTGGTGGTGGAGCATGGCGGCCACGGCGGCAGTGCCGCGGCTCCAATCGCCCATGATTTGATGGCTCTCGCCCTCGGATTTCAAAAGCCCGATCAACTGGCCGTTCCGCGAGGTGTCGAGAGTGATTAGATACGAATCAGCGATGGGGTATTGGTCCCGGCGCATCGATTGGCCTCTCATGCTGGCGGTCGGGGCTTTGTTGACCATTGGCCTCGTGTCCGTATTTTCGGCGGTTAGTCCTATGGGAACTCCGGGACGCTACATGATTAAACAGATTGTGGCGATTACGATCGGGTTAGTCGGGCTTGTGGCGCTCAGCGGGCTCAATTATCAGCTTTTTCGATCGCATCCCGGGGTGCTGTACGCGACGACACTCGTCGGTCTCATTGCCGTGCTCATTATCGGTAAAAGAATTCACGGCGCCAAGAGTTGGATTGCCCTGGGACCGTTGTCTTTTGAACCCGTCGAACTCGCGCGTATTGGGTTTATTCTTGTACTGGCCGCTGTGCTCGACCGGCCCGAGCGGGAAGTGGTATCGTCGATCCGGCTTTTAATTCTTGTGTTTGCGCTCGCGCTTGGGCATATGGGACTCATATTGCTCGAACCCTATTTGGGTGGCACTCTTGTCTATCCAGCGATTGTTCTGGGGATGTTGTACTTCGCGGGAACCCGGCCGATCTATCTGCTGGCGATTATCTTTTACGGCGCCGTCGCCGTCGGAATTCCGATGATGTCGACATATTTCTCGCTCCAGCCGCAACTCATGGATTTGCATCCGTTTCTGCATTTCTTTGTTGCCAGCGCTTCCGGAGGGCGATCGGCCCTGGAGTTATTGTTTGTTTCGACGACGATTATTTTTGCCCTTTGGTGGTTTGTCTACAAATTCCAGATCCGCATCCCCTGGCAATATCCGGTTTTTCTTTCACTCATCGTCGCCTTTGGAATTTACTCCGCGCATCTTGCACAGCATTTCATCAAAGATTATCAGCGAAAGCGCCTCGTCGTTTTCTTGAGCCCGGGATTTGATCCGCTCGGCGCAGGATACCAACTGCTTCAGTCTCAAATTGCCATCGGGAGCGGACGATTTTTTGGCAAAGGGTTATTTTCAGGAAGTCAGACTCAATTGGGTTTTTTGCCGGAAAAACACACGGACTTCATCTTTTCAGTGATTGGTGAAGAGTTGGGTTTTATTTGGGCGTCGGCCGTGCTCATGGCATTCGGGTTTCTTGTCTGGCGCGCTTTTGTGATTGCCACAGAAACGCAAGACCGGTTTGGGACATTGATTGCCGTCGGAGTAGGTTGTCTGTTTGCATTTGAATGTGTGATGAATATCGGCATGGTGCTCGGGCTGCTGCCGGTGACCGGCGTGGCATTACCCTTCGTGTCATACGGAGGATCCCACGTCGTGAGCTCGCTCTTAGCTGTTGGGTTATTACAAAGTGTCAATTTTAGGAGGTACATATACTAATGGATAATTTCGAAAAGTCGTTGGATGAGCACAAGGATTCGGACGCGGCGCCGGTGCTCCCGCCGGAGTCGGCAAATACCCACCCCGAGCCGGTAGAAACCGACCCGGCCCATGAGGAAGAGCGCCGAGAAATCGTCGAAGACGCGCACGACGTGGATCCCGCCGATGATGCTAATTTTCAGGATATCCCGGTAGCGGTTGAAGAGGAACCGGAATATGAGATTCATGCCACCACGGGCGAAACAATCGAAGCGCCCATCGTCACGACGCCCGGGGAACTCCCCGAGCCGCCAGAACGAAAGGAACTTCCAGAACGGCGATTTGGCCGAGGCCGCGGAGATCGCGGTGACCGGCAAAACCGTGATCGCGACCGCCAAAGCCGTAACTCCGCCCATCATCAAGGACAAGGCGGTCAGCGTTTGCGACCCTTTACGAACGACCGCCGCGGGCATCCCACCGACCGTGTTGTGAAGAAGGAAATTCTCGTGAATTGTTCGGTCGAGGAAACGCGCGTCGCCGTCCTTGATAATAACCAGTTGATCGAACTCCTGATCGAACGAACGGAGTCGGAAAAAATTGTCGGTAATGTTTATAAGGGACGCGTTGAAAACGTGTTGCCGGGCATCTCAAGTGCTTTTGTGAACATTGGCTTGGAAAAGAACGCCTACCTCTACGTCAGCGATGTTATTCCGACGGGGACGCATGCTCCCTCCTCTCAGATCGAAAAGATGATCACGCGTAACGACATTGTCATGCTTCAGGTCGCCAAAGAAGCCATTGGAACTAAAGGTGTGAAAGTGACGATGGACATCTCGTTGCCCGGGCGATTTCTTGTCTATATGCCGATGGCTGAGCATCTCGGCGTTTCGAAAAATATCGAAGATCGTCAAGAACGCGATCGGTTGCGCACAATCGTTGAAAGCTGTGCGCCGGAAAAAGGCGGCGTTATCATTCGCACTGAGGCCGAAGGCGCGGACGAACAAGCGTTGCGCCGCGAAATGGCCTACTTGATTCGGTTATGGGAATCGGTGCAACGCCGGTTCGAGTCGTCGCCGATTCCGAGCCTCGTTCATCGCGATTTGGGCCTCGTGTTTCAGACGGTGCGCGATGTTTTTACTGAAAATACGGCGATTTTTCTAGTCGACTCCAAGACCGAATACGGCGATCTTATGGATTTCCTGGATTCCATTAGTCCCGAGCTCAAGTCGCGGGTCAAGCTCTATGAAGGAAAGACCCCTCTCTTCAAGGCGTTTAATATCGAGCAACAAATCGAAAGGATTCGCTCGGCACGCGTGGATTTGCCTTCGGGCGGATACATCATCATTCAGGAAGCCGAGGGACTTTGCGCGATTGACGTCAATACGGGAAAATTCACGGGAAAACGGTCGCAGGAAGAAACGGTGACCGCTACTAACGTCGAGGCGGCACTCGAAGTGGCACGACAATTGCGACTGCGAAACATCGGCGGCATTATCGTCATCGACTTTATCGATATGCGTCATGCCCGGAACCGCCAAAAGGTTATGGAAGCCATGGCGAACTATGTAAAAGACGACCGGGCCAAAATCAAAATCCTGCCGATCACGCGTCTGGGTTTAATCGAAATGACGCGCGAACGTAAGCGAGAATCTTTGTTTGCGCTTTTGGGTGAAGCGTGCCCGCAATGCCACGCCAGCGGGCGCGTGTATTCGCGTGATTCGATGTACATCAAACTCAAGCGGGAAATCCTGATGCTGACGAATGGCCGTTCTGGCAATCAGATTCATTTGTTTCTCTGTCCCCCGGTGGCTCAGTATTTCCAGGAGCGGCATCAGCGCCTCGAAACTATCGTCAAGCACAAGCTCGTCATTACGCCGGACCCGACGCTGCCTTGGGAAGAATATAGGATTCTCATCGAATAAAGTTGGGCCGGCATTCCCGTCGCCAAAATGAACGCCGAAAAAACGGACGTCCTTGTGATCGGAGCAGGCCCGGCGGGGACCGTGGCGGCGTCGATTGTAAACAAGGCGGGTTTCAAAGTTCGAATCGTAGAGAAGATGAAATTTCCCCGTTTTGTTATCGGGGAAAGTCTTCTCCCCCGCTGCATGGAAGCCTTAGAGGAAGCTGGATTTCTTGAGGCGGTAAAAGCCCAAAACTTCCAAGAGAAGTTCGGCGCCAAATTCGTAAAGGGCGGGCGAGTGTGCGATTACCGATTCGCGGACCAGTTTACGCAAGGCTGGACGTGGACATGGCAGGTGCCGCGCGCCGAATTTGATAAAACCCTCGCCGACGCCGTTGAGAAAATGGGCGTGCCGGTCCAGTATGAAGCGACCGTTTCGAATATTGAATTCGAAGGCTCAGACTCCGTTACAACCGTGCAGGACTCTGGCGGCGCATTCTCCCAAGTTCACGCGCGTTTTATTGTCGATGCCAGCGGCTACGGACGGGTGATTCCCAGGTTGTTAAAGCTCGATAAGCCGTCCAATCTCCCTCCGCGAAAAGCACTTTTTACTCATTCCTTAGATACCAAGCGTCTAACGTCGGATGAACCAAACCGCATTACGATTGTGGTGCATCGACCCGGGGTTTGGATATGGATCATTCCATTTTCGAATGGGATCACCTCCTTAGGTTTTGTCGGTGAGCCCGAGTTTTTTGATCGGCATGCGGGTAGCCCGGACAAGCAATTGAGGCAGCTAATCGCTTCCGAGCCGTATCTGTCGGAACGTTTTAATTCCGCGAAATTCATTTTCGAGCCAAAGGTGCTGCAGTCGTGGTCTGTGACAACGGACCGGTTTTACGGGGACGGGTTTGTGCTGACGGGCAATGTCACCGAGTTTCTCGATCCTATTTTTTCCTCCGGCGTAACTCTCGCTACCGTTTCAAGCCAAATGGCGGGGAAACTCGTGGTCGAAAAATTGAAAGGCCGCAAGATCAATTGGGAGATGGAGTATACGCGCCCAATGATGCAGGGCGTGGATACTTTCCGGTCCTATGTCATGGCGTGGTATGAAGGGAAGCTCGATACCATTTTTTTTGCTGAGAACCCGGATAAATTAATCCAGAAACAGATTTGTTCGGTGCTCGCGGGGTACGTCTGGGACATGAACAACCCGTACGTCAAAAATCATAAAACCGCCTTGCGACGTTTGGCTTCGATGATTACCTACCGCGACGGTTCTCATCGGACAGGCCTGCCGCCTCGCGTTCAGTAAATTAGGGTTGCGAGGCAGCAGGTAAATCCAGGGTTCGCCAAAAGTCCCAATTTGGTGACGCCCGCCCAGAAACTCTCCCACCACTCGTCAAGATTTTCTCAGGCTGCCCGAGCGTCTGTAGGGGAATCCAAAGACTGAAGCGTCGGCCCTCTAACTGAGCATGCATGTCTGGATCGATTACCGGTCGACCCCGGTCCCGCATCTCGGAAATCCCATGAGTAAATGTGACTACTATCTTCGGCATTTTGTCGAACGCGGTGTCTGCGCGATAACCATAAAAGACGAATCGAACATGTGCGACTGTCTTAAGTTTTGGCGATAGACTCCCCGAGAGCACAAAGGTGTTGCTGTCAACAGACATTCGCCAGTTCTCAAATCTCGCCGCTTGAATCGCTCCCCCCGCCGGTAGCGCGGGCGACGCGGGAAGGGCTTCAAATAATTCGTTGCGTCGGACGAATGACTTTAAAAAATGACTGCTGTATACCCATTGAGTTTGATGTTTTTCTAAGGCCTTGTACTTGGCGTCTATTTGAGAGGCGTTCAGCGGGAATGTGAGCCATATGGCAGAGCTATTCAAAAGGGAAGGAGCATTTAGCGCGAGATCTTTGTGCAATCCTCGGGGCGATGGCCAACGGGGAAAATGAATCACATACGTGAACGTTTGCGGGGCCACATCGGCGGCCACGTCCCACAGGGCCACCTGAGCGAAAAGCGCCAGAGCACGATGATCGGACTGAAGATCTCCGGAATGGGGTATAAAGATTTTGGTAGGGCGAAAGTCGCGGACAATGGACGTCAAATCATGCAGGATCGCTTCTCCTGTATACGGTGCTGCAGGCCGATAGGCCGAAGGATACGGGACGGCTTGAACGCAAGTCATTCGGCTTTTATAGGCAATCCCGTCCCAATAATCGTTCCAAAGTGTCAGCGATCCATAATCGGGGTAGCCCAGAAAGAGAATTTGGTCGGTCGGTAAACCTAGAACGACGGCCGCCGCCATCGTTTCCTCACGACGCACCCTCCCCATGTGAAGCATCGAACGAGGTCGGAAAACAAGAGAATGTCGATACATCGAAAAAGCCCAGGCATTGTTATCGCCATTGGTGAAAACAACGATCTGAGTCGGCAAATTTTTCTGGAGGGCATCCTGAAGGAGTCCGCCACAGCACAAAACTTCATCGTCAGGATGGGGGACGAGAATCAGCAGCCGGTCCGTAGGCGACAAAGCCAATTCGGCCCCCCGCGCCACACCGCTGAGCGCGAGAATTCCCAGCAAAAAAATCAGCTGGGGCCTCAATCTAATTCCTTGACTGATGGAGAGCGGTCCGAGGCCGGCGCAGTTTTCTTGAGGCGACGATAGAAAGTCACCTATCGAGCTCCTTTGGGAACCGGTTCACACAGTCGAATCATCAGCGGAATCTTAATATAATTGGTCCCCCGAGGGCATTTGTATCTCGAGAGATTGGCTGTCGACCAACAAGGAGACATCGAATGCGAAAGTTAATCATGGTTTCCATTGGGCTGGGCATCTACTTGGCCTCCGGCTGCGCTTACAAACACGAATTGCTCGTTAATCCAGAATTCTCATTGCCGCCCAACACCACCATGAGCGTGGTGGGTCGGGACGTCCACGAGACGCTGTTCGATATTGGATGGGCGATTGATAAGGAA
>JBBQYF010000128.1:0-8390 GCA_038208955.1 Elusimicrobiota bacterium | reverse complement strand
TGCCGAGCGTCATGATCACATGGGATTCAAACCAATCGTTGCGCTGGCCTTTATCCAACATCAGCTGCAGCGCGCCGATACCCAAGGCCACAAGCCCGAGCCCAATATAGTCGATATGCAACCCTTTAGCCGCGCGGCGCTTAAACGACGGTGGATCGCGAACAATCCGCGAGGTGAGCACAAGCGACAAAATTCCCACGGGAATATTGATAAAGAAAATCCAGCGCCAGTTGAAATTATCGGTAATCCAGCCGCCGAGCGTTGGGCCAATGATCGGGGCGGTCACCACGGCGACGCCGTAAAGGGCCATGCCCATGCCGAGTTTTTCGCGGGGGAAGCTGTCGGCAAGGATCGCCTGCTCGCTGGGCTGAAGACCTCCTCCACCCAACCCCTGCATAATTCGGAAGACCACGAGCCACCCGAGAGTCGGGGCGAATCCGCTTAACAGCGAGCTCAACGTAAAGATGGCGACGGAAAGCATGTAGTAATTTTTGCGGCCGATGATCGATGAGATCCAGGCACTGAGCGGCAAGATGATCGCGTTGGCGACAAGATAAGAAGTTAAAACCCACGTCGCCTCTTCTACCGTGGCCGAAAGATTGCCGGCGATATGCGGAAGGGCCACATTGGCAATGGACGTGTCCAGCACTTCCATGAACGTCGCCAGCGTCACCGTCAGGGCAACAATATAAGGATTAAATATCCGTGGAGCCGGTGCGGGCGGTGCGTCAACCATGGTTAGATCCTAGAACGGCGAAGCGCGGTGGCGGAGATGCGGATGAAGGGGTGTTTTCCATAGGGTCATCATCGGTCCAAGGAGTCGGCCCCTGCTATTTCACCCTGACGGTAGGCTCTGCCGACATTCCGGGGGAGAGGCGGTAAGCGGGATCGGGAGGCGTGTCGATCAAAATTTTTACAGGAACACGCTGCACCACTTTAACGTAGTTCCCGGTCGCATTCTCAGGCGGCATAACACTAAATCGTTGCCCCGTGCCGGATTGAATGCTGTCGACGTGGCCGTCAAACACTTTGCTGGGATAGGCATCGATCTTAATTTTGACTCTCTGGCCCGGCTGCATGTGCGTCAATTGGGTTTCTTTGTAATTGGCTGTAATCCAAACCTGTTCGGGCACGAGCGACAACATCGTTTGGCCGACCTGAACGTAATTTCCCACTTCGACGGACTTTTGCGTCACTCGTCCATCAGCGGGCGCGATGATTTTCGTGTAGGAGAGGTTTAGCGCGTCTTGATCAAGCGCCGCCTTTTCCTTTTGATACGTGGCTTGAGCCGACATCGCCGTGGCCTGGGCATTCTCCAATTGTTGTTTCGAGATCTCGTCATTTTTAAAAATCTCTTCGTAGCGCTTGGCATCCGCCGCGGCGCGATGCGCTTCGGCTTGCGCGGCCGCCGCCTTGGCGCGTTGTTCGTCGATCTTAACTTGGTAGTCGCGGGGATCAATTTCCGCCAAGGCGTCGCCTTGCTTCACGGCCTGGTTATCTTGGGCGTGCACCGCCAGCACTTCACCCGGAACTTTAGCCGCCAGCTGAATAATGTGGCCGTCAATGAACGCATCATCGGTCGACTCCCGCGCGGAGGAATAACGATAGAAAAGCATCGCGACAATCACGAAGGCAACGGCTGCCAGCGTTCCAATAATAATAAGTCTGCGTTTCTTTCCTTCAGCCATGGGTCTTCTCCTGGAAAATAATCATTTGAAAAATTCGGCTTGTCCTAGGGCGCTGGCCATATTCGCGCGGGCGCTGTCGTACCGCGCAAAGGCGTTTACCTGATCGTCGAGCGCGCGTGCGAGCGAGGTTTGAGCATTGAGGACCTGGATGTTATCCCCCACCCCGGCGGCAAAGCGATCGCGGGCCATTTTCAATTCGGTTTGGGCTAGGGCGACAGCTTTGTCGGCGGTCTGTGTTTCCTCAATTTCGGCAGACAACGTTTGCAGTGAGAGCCGGACATCTTCTTCCACTTGTGTGCGAATGTCGTCTAAGCGTGCTTGGGCTTGCGCTTCAACGGCATCCGCGGCTTGGACCTGCCCGTAATTCAGTCCTCCGGAAAAGATCGGCAAATCTAGCGCACCGCCGATGCTGCCTGTGCGAGCCGTGCTGCTCGGCAGGTTGCCACTAAATCCGTAATCGCCTAGGACCTTAACGGTGGGGACAAAATGTCCTTGAGCGGCTCGACGGCCATAGGTTGAAAGTTTCAAACTTTCCGCGGCCACCTGAATTTCGGCTCGGTCACGTTCGGCTTGGGCAATCTCCTTTTCCGCGGCCTCGACGCCGGCCATGGCGGTTCGAGGCGCGTCCGGCAGAACGACCGGTTGGCCGAGCCCCATTCCGACGATGCGTTGCAGGCGCAGCAACATTTGATTGGCTTGCACGCGCGCGCGAATCAGCCGAAGATTTTCCTGGGCTTCGTCTGTTTCGGCACGGGCAACGTCGACGCCGGTGGAAATACCGGCTTGATGCTGATCGCGGGCTTGTTTCAGGAGACTGCCGGCTAACTGGACGTCGGCTTGCGCGGCCGAGACGGCGCGTTGTGAGCGTTGCGCTTCGATGTATGCGAGGGCCGCCGCCGCGGCGACTTGTTCGCGGGCCAAGCGTTCTTGATATTCCGCCACATGGCGACTGCTGAGCGCAGCCTGACGCACCCAGATCGAATTGAAATCAAGGATCGTCTGCACGAGCGATAACCGTGCATCGAAAGTATCAAATGGCCCTATCAAGGAGTTGAAGAAGGGATTGTTTGCCGGGAATCCTTGCGCTTCGAGGTTTACTTTGAAAGTGCGCGATTGTCTGACGGTGGCCGCAATTTGTGGCAACAAGGCGGCCGCCGCCTGCAATGCCTGAGCGCGAGCCTCCTGTGTAGCGCTTTTGGCTAACCGGCTCGTCAAATTATTGAGAATCGCCTGTGAAATGGCTTGCTCAAGCGTTAATGTATAAGGAACGGGTTGATCGGCCGCCGAGGGTGGCGCGCCCAGAAGCGTAGCCAGGGCCGCTGCCAAAAGAACTTTATTTGGCATCAGAAGGACGTCCCTTGGAAGATTTCTGTCTCTGATCAGTCGCGGAGGTTTGGCGCAATTTTGAAAGGAGACCGATGAGTAGATGTTTTTCGCGTTTGCTCAGTCCAGCCACCGTTCCGCAAAGCGTCGCGTAATGACCGGGCAAATAAGCATCCAGAAATGCCGTCCCCGCTTGGGTGATCTTGGCCAGTGTTACGCGGCGGTCGGTGGCATGGTTTTCGCGAACCACGAGTCCTTTGCGCGCCAAGCTATCGACGAGCCCCGTGACATTGGCCTGGCTAACCAAAAGAAGTTGGCTGATCACATTTAGCGCGCAACCTCCCGCGCCATGCTTGCGCAAAATGGTGAGTACGTTAAGGCCCGGCATCGTCAAACCCTTGGCGTGAACGCGGCTTTGGCAGCGCTGTTCGGTCGCCGTCATTATTTGTAGAAGTTCGTAGAGCAGCTGCATCGCCAGGGGATCGTAGGTTTTGTACCGATGGGCATAGTCCCCCCGCAGATCCGCATAAAACTGATCTCGAACGTTAAAGGTCTTGGTGGGCAATGAGTTTCCTCGACTGGCGGCAGAAGGTCTCTGCCTATGAAGGTAGGGTAACAGGTCATCCCCTATAATGTCAAGTACTTAACTATATGGGGATTAAGTATGTGCCGGTGACGGGCGTTTCAATGAAGGTGTTGCACGGGTTCGATGAGAGGTTCGTTGACGGCGAGGGCGTCTTTGCCGTTGTAATGCGGCGTGTTGAGCGGATAACGGAAAAGAAAGTCCATATGATTGTCGCCCGTACCCGTCTCGCCGGAGAGCGTCCAGCGTCGGGACAAGTAATAATCGGCGTCAAACACTTTGGCCGCCTGCGAGTTGATCGGCTGGCCGTAACTGACGAAAAGTTTGCTCCCAATATACCGTCCCACCGTGAGCTGATCGCCTTCCGTCGTGGCATCGACGCGGACGACATCGAGCCCTAGGTTAAGACCGCTGTTGCGCAATTGGCCTGTCACATAACTGCCGATGACATTTCCCGCGAGCGCTGCCGCTTGATCGCTTTGCTTTTCCTGCGTCGGTTGCGTCTTTGTTTGCGCCAGGGTTTGCCCAGGCAATGGAACGGTGGGTTGCAGCGGCGTCGGATTAATTTGATTTAACGGTTGGCCAATGACCAAGACAGAGATGATGTCTTGCGGGGCCAGCGGGGGATTGGACGACAGGTTTAACTTCGGCTCGCTCGCGGTGCCTCGCACGTCGAGGTAAACGGTCGTTCCTCCGTTTTGATATTGCGCGCGGACGTTGAGTAAGGGATTAATGTCCGGGGGTCCGGTAAAAGCGATATCGCCGGAGTTTAACGTGAAGTCGCGGCCGTAAATATTGTAAAGCCCGCGGACAATGCTGATGCTGCCGCTCATGTAAGGAGTGGTGGTTCCTTCATCCTTCTGGACGCGCAGGTCCCCGCTCGTTTCAATTTTTGACAAGCCGTCGCGGTACCAGACATTTCGCGGCCAGTGAGCGTGGACATCCATCGTTAGGCCCTGCCAAAGCGAAACCGGCGTCGTGGTGCCGGGCGGGTCGAGGCTGTCGCTGGTGTCCTCCGCGTTCGCCTCCGCGTCCTTCTTTTTCTTTTCTTTTTTAGGTTTTGGAACCGTGTAGGTGCCCTCCTGCAACGCCAGTTCACCCGAAAGGTCCGGACCCTCGAGATCGCCGCCAATGACGAGCATAAAATCGGCAACCGCTTGGAACTTCTTGGGGATATTCACCTCAAAGTGATGTCCTTCCCCCTTGAAGTTAAGTTCGGGCAGGGTGCTCTCTCCGCTCAAACGGATATCGCCCTTTTTCGTTTTCGCCGTGAACTGCTGGATGGCAATTTGTTTTCCTTTCGTCGTGACATTGACTTGTAAGTCCGTTAAATCGAGCCCGGCGGATTTTATTTCGAAATGCGGCAGATGAACTCCGAGGTTGCCTTCGAGTAAGACATTGGGATAGAGACCTTCACCTTTGAGATTAAGATTCGCATCGCCACCTTTATCGATTTTCGAACCCGGAATGGCCTCGACCAAAATTTGGGGATCAATCTTAGGAGCCGTTAGCTGAAATGAGATCGGAAGATTGGGCTGCGAGGCGATAAACATATGCATGGGAAGCCGCCCATTGCCTTGAACATCATTGCCGGCTTGGGGCATTCGCATTAATAATTTATCGACTGTGAACCAGGGAGGCGCGAGTCGACCTGCGAGCGCAATCGAGTGAAGGGTCAGTTTATTGATGGTCGGAGTCGATATAACGATCGAGACGGTGCCTGCCGGTGCCGTCGAGGGACCATGCACATGAATATCGAGGTTGAGTTGGCCCCCTAACCCATGGGAAGGGGCGCTCAGCTGGATCCAGGGAGTGAGGGGTATGTTGCGAGCCGTCAAGTCCATCCCGACAAGATTGGGGGCGAACTGACCGGACGGCATGGAAATGGATCCCGCGCCCTGTGTCATCGTTAATTCACGAATGAGATAGGAACCACTGCCATTCGACTCGAGCGAGCCGGGCCGGATGGATTGCAGCGGTGGGCCTTCAGCCGGTGTGAAACTAAGCTTATCCCAAAATAAAGTCCATTGATTGCTGTGGTTGTTAAAACGGCCGCTATAGTCTAGTGACGCTTTGTTGCGAAAGGTGAGCGTTAAGTGGGTGGGCCAATCGGGGGCCTGACCCTCCACTTGGAGGTGCCCCGAAGGCACGTCCCAGGAACTGTCGACGTCGCGATTCAAAGCAAAATTTTTAATCGTCGCATCGATTTGCAGTCGCTTCTCGCCGCGGTCGCGCTTGATGGTCATGCTGAGATCATCGACCGATTTTTTTTGGTAGACCAAATTTTCTCCGTGCACTTGAGCGTCAACGAGCAGTGCTTGCAGCGATCCTTGGGCGCGGCCGCTGGCGGTGAGACGCCCTTCTGCATTCCGCAATGCGGGGACAAAATCAGCCACTCCCGTAAAGCTCGAGAGCGACAGTTGGAACTGAGCATCCAATTGTTTGGCAGGGAGATCCGTTTGTGCCGTAGCCGACGCCGCAAGACCGGCCGTTTGTAACGATATAAAAATGGGACCCTTCCCCTGATCGAGGTCCAGTCGGGCGATGAAAGTTTGTTCTGCCTTTCCAGTGGAAAGCGGGCGCCATAATTGCAGATTCCCATTGACATGGAGATCGGAGGCCGACAGACGTCCGGCCGAGCCCGTCAGCCTCGCGGACAAAAAACCCGCATTTCGCAAATGGGTATCCCCCCAGAGTCGGACGACCGCGAGCTTATCCAGCATCAATTGAAATTTGAGCGGGCCATGACGGCCGTATTCGGCGCGCAGGATGAGCGGGGCATCGTCAAGGGTCCCGTTGCTGCGCATTGTCCATGTGTCCGCTTTTTCCCCAATCTGCCACGAACCCGTATGGCGAACGCGCAGCAATGGAGAGACGTTGGCCATGGCTTTAACAACGCCATCAATCGGGAACTGATGCGTCGTCATCGTCAGCTGGATCTCTGGCGGGGTGGAGAGTATGACCTGCCCGCGGACGACGGCTTCACCGTCGCCCACCAGGAGCGAAAGCCGGTCGACCGTGATCTTGTCTCCGGATAACCCGGCGGCCAAGTTGAGATGCGTCACCTCTACCGATCCGGGCGGGGAGAGGGAACGATTGGAAAGGTGGATGCGGCCATTGACGATGGCAATGTGGTCGATGAGCAGAGCGAGCGGCTGCCCCGATGCATTTTTCTTGCGAAGGGGCACGCCCGGTCGCGGTTGAAGGGGAGGCAGCTCTAGCGTTTGGTCGGGCCCGATGACGAGCGAGACAAAAGGTTCGGTTAACGTGATTTCGGCGATTTCAATATGGCCATGCAGCAACGGCCACCAATGCATTCCCAAACGCAGCGACTGGGCTTGCAGAAGATCCTTCTTGGCTCCGGGTGCGCGAATATGGAGATCGCCGAGCGACAAGCGCGCGAAGATATTGCCGCGGACCGACCCTGCGGTGACGGAATAGGAGGTTTGGTCTTCGAGGTTGCGCGTCACGATCGCGAGAATTTTGTGTTGAAAGACTTGTGGCTGCCAAATAATCAGGAGGACCGGGATCCCAATCACTAGAGCCAGAACAATCAACAGCGTCCGTTTCAAAACACTTCCCCAATCGAAAAGTGAATGGCGGTGCGATCGAAAAATGCCTCATCGCCATGGGGATTTAATTTATAGCCGAACTCGAGCCGCACGGCCCCCACGGGACTATTCAAGCGCAGACCCAGACCGGTGCCGTATAAAAGATCGTTCAAAGATTTTAAGCGTTCGTGCGGCCAGACGGTCCCCGCGTCCGTCGGGAAAAGTTGTCCCCCATCGATGAAAACAACGCCGTTTATTTTTTTATAGAGCGGGTGACGGAGTTCAAAATTTCCAACGAGAAAAGCATTTCCCCCCAGCGGTTGGCCGTTCGGATCCCGCGGTCCGATTTCACGTTCGCCGTAACCGCGGATGGTGTTGGCACCACCCAAATAATAACGTTCGAAAATTGGGATGATGTTTCGGTCACTGGTAGAGTTGGGCACAATGATGGCGCTCTGGATGCCTTCGAAAAAAGTAAATCCATCGATCGGCGTATCAAACCGGCCAACGCGCGTTTCCAGGCGGTGGAACTCGACGTTGCTCCCAAAATAGTGAGACCCTTCTTCGTAGGTTCCGATCACCCGCCAGCCCATCGCCGGAAGGAAAGGATCATTGGTGTTGTCGAATGTAAAAGTCGGACCTGCGGCGCCGATATTGGTAAATCCGGAGGTATCCGCCGCCGGGCTGACATGGCTGACCCGCGTTCCCTGAAAACGATAGCGCATGCTGGACGTAATTTTGCTTCCAAATTTGCGACCGATGCTCGTTTTCCAAGCCGTCGTCACGGCATTGTAAGCTTCACGGTCGTCGTACTCACGCGAGACATTGACTTGTCCCTCCAGCCGCGTATTGAAAATGTAGGGTTGGGCTAAATTGGCCTGGAAGAGGGTGGTGCGATAATGACTGGGATTGGTTAAGAATCCTGAGTAGGTGGCGGAAATATCGAGCTTCCTTGCGTTTCCGACGAAATTCATGTCTTCATATCCGAGCGTCAGACGTTCTTTGGTTTCTGTTCCGTAGCCAAGACCCCCTTTTAAAAATCGCGTCGCCCGTTCTTTGACGCGTATTTTGATATCGACCGTATGCGCGGTCGAGGTGGAATAATTAAAATCGATCGTGCCGAAATAGCCTGTCATGTATAGCCGTCGATCGCCTTGGAAGACCGCATCCTGGCTGAACAAATCGCCGCTTTTAATCCGCAGTTCCCGCAAAATAATCTTATTCGTTACTGCACGATTGCCTTCG
>JBBQYF010000127.1:0-8464 GCA_038208955.1 Elusimicrobiota bacterium | reverse complement strand
AAAGATATTTTTCAAAAACAGGTCGCCGATAAATTGGCGTTGCTCAACGATCGAGACCTTCACCGCATCGCCAAAGCCCTGCGCAAGTTGGGCTACTTTCCCGTGATCGAAAAATCCGACGAGCTCGAGCACATGAAGTCGAAATTGCATTGGTAACGCGGAAGAGTTGAGACTGGAGCGAAGGGTTACGGGTGCGGCAAGTTTGCTGCGGCCTGTGATGAAGCGATGGAGGCGGGATCGTCAAGGATCGCCGCCATCGACGGTTCGCTTTCATCTTCGGCTTTTGGGATCGGCACGACGGGAATAAAAGTAGCGTCGACGGTGGGAAGCTCCCTGGAATCCTCCCCGGCTCCGACGCGCATCGAAATACTGCCAGGTTTGGGGACCGCGACCGCCTGGTCTGGGGTTGGAAACGGCGCGGCATATTCAAGCCGGTTGTAGTCGGGAAAATCATCAGCGTCGCGGTTCTTGGCCCAAGCAGGCTGAGTCGCGCTGCCGAGTAAGCAAGTCATTATTGTCGCGACGGTCCAGCGTTGAAGGCTATTCACAGCATTAAGTATTCCAGAAATAGGGCATTTATCAAGGAGAACTTATGCAAGCGATTCGCCGCTCATTTTACGCGGAGTCGGCTGGGAGATGTCCTCTCGAGCAAGGAGACGAACTCTCACTGCCATGAATCTTCGCCAACGACTTCTAGCGTTCACCGTTCCGCTTTTTTGCGTCACCCCTCTTTGGGCTACTGGGCCGGACTCTTGCGCGCGGGACCTGAATACGTTCTGCGCCGGGGTCCAGGACGCCGCTCATCAAGCGGCCTGCTATCAAGACCATCACGGCGAGTTGTCTCGTGGATGCCTTGATTACCTCGAAGCGGGTCTAGCCAAAACTTTCTCGCCGCCGGACGATTGCTTCACGGATGCCGTCCATCGCTGCGACGTTCCCTGGACCGATTGGACGACGGTTAAGCCCTGCCTGAACGCGCAATCGACGATCGAGCCAGCTTGCGGACGAGTTTTGCAGGCGTCGGATTGGTCTTCCGGCGACAGAATTCCGTCGCCCTCGTTCCTATTTTTACGGAGCTATTTGGATGCGCTGGCCCTCGTCGACCGCGCGGACCGCGTGCGCCCCGACAAGCGGACGCGCTTCATACAGGAAGCGGCTAATATCACGCGAATTTATAACGAGGATTCCCAGCTTGGTTTGGCTAATTGGCCGCATTATTTTCTTAAAGGATTCGGCTTGCCGAAAGTGCGAAACGATCAGATGTCTCCTTTGCCGACGAAAAAAGTCGACTGGACTGAAGTGGGGGACGCATTCCAGATGGCCCGCGAGGCCTTTGAGAATTTAATCCTTTATAAGGTTTGGGAGGAATTGACCCCCGCCGAGGCCAAGTTGCTCAATCAGAGAATGCGCGTACTTTTTCCCTCAGGGTATTTGGTTCGCCAGACGGCTATCGACAAGCAGGCGGCTTGGTTAGAAAAAAAATTATTATCCCTCGCCGAAATTGATGTCCAATAAGAAGAGCTGGGCGCTTCGACCTTACGTGATGACGGCCCGCCTTGCGAGGATATAACGAAGCCCTCGTTATCCCAGAGGATGTGTGATACGATTAAAGTATGTTAATCCCTACCGTTATTGAGCATTCCAGAGACGCCGGTGCCACCCAGAGCTACGATCTATATTCCAAATTGTTTAAGGAGCGCGTCATTTTCATCGGTGATGAAGAGGGCGCGGTGACGGTGGATTCGGCCAATATTATTATTGCCCAACTCCTCTACCTCCACTCGATCGATCCCGGCAAAGAAATTCAGATGTACATTAATTCTCCGGGCGGGATCATTACAGCCGGCATGGCGATGTACGATACGATGCAGTACATCGGTTCTCCCGTGACAACGATTTGCATTGGAATGGCGATGTCATTTGGTGCCGTGCTCTTGGCAGCTGGAGCAAAAGGTAAACGATTTGCGCTGACCAACTCCCGGATCATGATCCATCAGCCACTGATGGGGGGACTAAGCGGACAGGCGACCGATATCTATATTGAAGCCAAGGAAATTCTGGACAATAAACAGCGACTGGCCGAAATTTTAGCCGATCACACGGGCCAGACCGTAGAGCGGATTTTGCACGACTCTGAGCGTAACTTTTATCTCTCGGCTCAGGAAGCCAAGGCCTACGGCATCGTGGAC
This sequence comes from Elusimicrobiota bacterium, assembly GCA_038208955.1. Taxonomy (GTDB): domain Bacteria; phylum Elusimicrobiota; class Elusimicrobia; order 2-01-FULL-59-12; family 2-01-FULL-59-12; genus JBBQYF01. Next base: position 6,275 of record JBBQYF010000127.1, on the reverse strand, counting down.
GCTGTCATCGAGCGCCCGCCAAAAATTCACTACGTCAAAAAAGAAGCCTAGCTCAAACCGGTTGGTCGGACAGGACTCTACATTGCGGTCCGAACTGCACAATCCGCGTTGCAATTCGCTCGATCATTGCCGCCTCATGCGTTACCAAAAGCAACGTCAATCCGTCTTTGGCGAAATCCTCTAGTACCGTAACGATTTCATTTTTCATCTGCGGATCCAATGCCGAGGTCGGCTCGTCCAGCAAGAGCGCTTGCGGGCGCATGGCGAGTGCGCGGGCAATGCCGACCCGTTGCTGCTGACCGCCTGACAACGTCGCGGGGTATACCCCTGATTTGTGGGCAAGCCCCACGCGCGTCAGCAAGTCCATTGCGGTGTTACAAGCCTCCTCATGGCTCCTTCCGAGGACCTTCGTGGGCCCAAGCACCATATTCTCCAAAACGGTCAAATGGGGGAATAAATGGAAAAACTGAAAAACAAAACCCAATTGTTGACGCAGAGCAACCAGGCGGATATGATCGCGGCTTTCCGTCATCCCCGGCAATATTTCGAGCGTTCCCACCCGAACCATTCCGCCCTGAAACGGTTCCAAATAGGTCAAACAGCGAAGAAAGGTACTTTTACCGATCCCCGAAGGTCCCTGGAAAATAACACGTTCGCCTCGGTCCACTGTCAGAGACAATCCGGAAATAATCGTCTGGGCAGCGAATTGTTTCGTTAGTTGAGTGATTTCAATGTAGGGCGGCATTTCGCCTCCGTTCCATCGTCCGGGCCCAACGCGCCAAAGGATAGCTCATCAAAAAATAAAGAGCGGCTGTGATCAATCCCAGATTCAAAAATTGGAAGGTCGTCGTCGCGGCGAGGTTATAGGCGCGGGTTAACTCGGTGACCGTAATCACCGATACAAGCGAGGTGTCTTTAAAGAGTGCAATAAAGTCGTTCGTGCTCGGAGGCAAAATCGTGCGTAGGGCTTGGGGGATTATGACGAAGCGTAAACTTTCCGGCCGCGTTAAACCTAGCGAACGAGCGGCTTCATCCTGCCCGCGGGGAACCGACAGAATTCCAGCACGGTAAATTTCCGATTCGTAGGCGGCATAATTCAAACCAACCCCGACGATCGCCGCGACAAAGGCGTTGAGTTGAATCCCCACATTCGGCAGTCCGTAATAAAGCAAATAGAGCTGCACGAGCAACGGGGTCCCGCGCGCCAGTTCAACATACCCGACGCATAGGTGATGCACAGGCCGCGAGCCGTAAAGGTTTCCGAGACATAGGGCGAAACCGAAACTGACCGCGATGATCATACTTGCCACCGACAACAGAATCGTCATGCCGGCCGAACGCAGCAGAAGTGGCACGAAAGGAATGACCGACCGTTCCGCTGGCGGATGGGCGACGGCGACGTCTTGGCCCAGCTGCTTTTGTTCGCTATTCCAGAGGTGCCATTTGTTGTAGATCGCGCGAGCCTGGCCGGTTTTCATCAATTGGTCAAGCGCCCTGTCCAGTTCGGCTTTCAACCGGGGACTATTCTTTGACACCGCGCCGCCGTACAGGCCTCTTCCAAAAAAGCAGTCAAGATTTTCCAGCTGGGGATTGGGGCCCGCATAATAGGCGGCAATGGGCGCATCAAAGAGCGCGGCATCGGTGCGACCCAGTTGCAAATCCTTATAGGATTCAACAGGCGAGGGATAAGGTACTACCGTAATGAGGGGGTCGCTTGAGAGAATCGATTGCGCGAGCGAGGCCGACAGCGTGCCGATCCTATGCCCCCGTAAATCCGCCACCGTCGAAAACCGACGATCTCCGCGGCGGACCGTCATTTGCTCGACAAAAATATAATAGGGACGCGTAAACAGGACAACGCGTTGGCGCCCGGCTGTAATTTCTAGACCATTGAATGCCACGTCATAATCACCGCGTTCCAAAGCGGGAATAAGTTCATCCCAGGGCACCGAGACGAGTCGAGGTTTTACTCCCAACTCTCGCGAAAGCGCGAGCATGAGATCCACTTCGAAGCCGATTAGATTGGACGGATTTTGCGGATCGGCAAAGACATAAGGTGCGCCGCCGGTAGGATCGGCGCCCCATCGGAGCTCTCCGGATTTGTGAACGAGGTCCCAGCTATCGGCGGAAAGCGTGAGCGGAAGCAGCAAAAAAAGAGTAATCAGGCCCAGGAAATTTATAAACCGAACCATTCGCGGGCTTATTATACAAGGCTCGCTGATCTTGGCACAGCCGGCATAACGTAACCTTCCGGCAAGGCGGCGTTACCTATTGACGAATGGTATTATGGGCTGAGACACGTACCTTGTGGGCATTGATGCCCATAAAAAACTCAAAGGAGATCCTAATGACGATGAAATGGCAAAAATTTGTGCCAGCGATGTTGGTGGGAACGCTTATCCTTTACAGGCCCGGTTTGATCCGCGCGGACGATGCAATTCAAGACAAAGGTCAACGCATGGAAAATCAGGGCGACCGTATGCAAGACCGCGGAACCCGTATGGAAAATCAGGGAGAACGTCGCGAAGATCGGGGCGCCAATCACGTGGCCAGAGGCGAAGCGTTAGAAAATTCAGGACATCCCATCGCCGGCGAGGCTGTGGAAAATAAGGGCGAGCGCATGGAAAGACAAGGCGAGCGCCGGCAAAACCATGGAGCTCGTAAAAAGGCCCATGGTGCCCATCGTCAAGCGACGGGTGAGGCACTCGAAGCGCACTAGTCCCCGCCCCGAATCTCACATCGCCGTTCAATCCGCACCCGTCCCGTTCCGGCTTGTCGTCGGAACGGGACTGCTTTTTGGGGATGCGCGTTGCGCAGGGCCAACCGATAAATGCTAAAAATATAGTCTGATCGTCAGATCGCCAAGCGGCGAATTCTGAAATGCCACACGGATTAAGGTGTGGCCTAGGGTTAAGGGGACCGTATGATTCGAAAAATGAGTTACTTTACAATTCTCGTCGATGATCAAGACAGGGCGCTAAGCTTTTACACGGAGAAACTTGGATTTGAGAAACTGGCCGACGAATCTCTTGGGCGAGGCCAGCGTTGGCTGGTGGTCGGGCCGAAAGACAAAACAGACGTGGGGCTTGTACTGGCGCGGGCGGATACCCAGGAAAAGAAAGAAGCGCTCGGGCATCAAGGTGGAGGCCATGTGCTGATCGTATTTCAAACAAACGATTGCCGGAAGACTTACCAGGAGCTGAAAAGCAAAGGCGTCGAATTTATCGGCACACCCGAAGAACGTCCCGCTGGAATGAGCGTCATATTTCGGGACCTCTATGGAAACCAGTTTGATCTCCTGCAACCGAAGGGATGGGGAGGATAAAAACCGCCCCTATCGGGCCCTTGGACAAACGCGGTGGTATCCTTGCCATTCATACGCGGCGGGCCCCGCGGATGCAGTCTTTATGACGCTACCGGTCCTCCCCGTTGTCATCCCTACCGCGCCCGAATAAAAAACCGTCAGGCTGACAATACCTATCGTCAGGATAAGCCAGGATAGTGGCCGTCGTTCCTTCAGCGGATGTACGCGCGCGGGGTCAGGGGGAATCAAAACCCATGGCCGAAAGGCTCGCCGGGTGGGCGATTCAGGGGTAAAGGTCGAAGTGGCGCGGGAAGATCCTAGGCGCGGCGCAGTGGGGGAGTTCATGTAAGGTCTCCTTCGGAATATGGTATCGACGACGATTTCACTGTATAAAAAGACGGACCGCTAGAACATCGGGAAGGTCCTGGAAGTGCTATCGCATCGTCCCTGAAAAAACTATCGGGAAATATCCTAAGCGACGGAAAGCGTTAATTGAGTTGTTCGGCTTTAACCCACTCGAAGGCATGTTGCATCAATTCGGCGGCGTTGCGGAGGTTGAGTTTTTCTTTGATATGTTCACGGTAAGTTTCCACCGTTTTGATGCTGAGGTTGAGACGGTCGGCGATTTGCCGGGAATTGCCACCCCGGCCCAGGAGCTCAAAAACTTCCAACTCGCGATCGCTGAGCAGCCCGACGGGAGAGTGGACGCGGGACTGTCCTCCACTCGTCAGTTTCTGCAGAATCTCGCTGCCCATGGAGTCGCTTAAATAAATTTCGCCTTTTAAGACTCGCCGTATCGCAAAAAGGACTTTGTCGGCCGACTCTTGCTTCATAATGTAGCCGCGCGCGCCGGCCCGCAACGCCCGCTCCGCATAGAGGGACTCTTTGTGCATCGAAAGGACCAGTATCCGAAGTTTGGGAAATTGCTCGTGACTGCGTTTGATCAGTTCCAGGCCATTGGCATCTTCAAGCGATAAATCGACAACGATTAAGTCCGGTTTGAGGGCGGAAAGGGTTTCATAGCCATCGCCGATGGTTGAGGCTTCCCCGCACACCATGAGATCGATTTCCTGGTTGATCAAACGCGTCAGGCCCTGCCGCACAATGGGGTGGTCATCGTCGAGCAGGACGCGCGCCTTGGGAATTATGGACTCAGACGGTTTTTTTGTCGCCATGACGCCGGTGGTTGGCAGGAGCGGGAGGATCGTCGGCAAACTCACAAGTCAGTGTCGCACCTTCGCCATGGCTGGGTTCAAACTGCAGCGAAGCGCCAATCAATTCCGCCCGGTAACTCATAATTCTCATCCCCATGCCGCGACGGCGCGACACTTCTTCGCGACCCGGCCCATCGTCTTTCACGATCAGGACATACCGCCGACCGAGAGGAGCCAGCCACACAACGATATTTCGTGCCCGGCCATGCTTGAACGCATTCGTCAACGACTCCTGAACAATCCGATAGACATGAACCGCCACTTCCGGATTGCTGATAAACACGAGCTTGTCGCATAAAAAACGACAGGAGATATGGTAAAGCTTGCTGGTTTTGTTGGCCAGTTCCTCGAGAGCCGAGACCAATCCCTCGGTTTCCAGCTGAATAGGAAAAAGGCCTTTGGAAACCGTATCGGCTTCCAAAAGCGCCTGGCTCACCAGTTGCTGGATTTCCGAAATATCAGCCGCTTGGGGAGAATTTTGTTCCGACAATTTGCCGAACAAGGCGTTGCAAATAAATTTGAGTCCGGTCAGCGTTTGACAGACGCCGTCGTGCAGATCCCGTCCGATGCGTCGCTTTTCTTCTCCGCTGATATCAATCAGGTCTTTTTCAAGCTGCTTATGTTCGGTGATATCGCGAACGATAACCAGGCAGCCGACGACGAGAGCGTTCGGATCTTTGAGGGGTTTCACCCGCATGTGGACGCAAATGTTTTCATCCGGATTGGGGCGCGCCAAGAGGAGTTCAGCATCCTCGGGCGTTTCGCCGCGCAGGGCGCGCAGCACCGGGAATTGGTCGAGGGGCAACGGGCTCGCCTCTGCGGCGTGCAAGGGTGCCCAGGCCTTGCACCAATCGGCCGCACTGCCCGGGGCGCGGTAATCGATCATGCGCTGGGCCGGAGGATTAATGAAAACGATGGTGCCTAGCCTATCGGTAATAATCACGCCTTCGGAGAGATGCGATAGCAGGGAGTGGAAAAGGAGGGTTTCGTTCATGCCCGACACGTCGGTGACGGGTGCCGGTGCGAGCGACGGTGAGATTGAATCCAGTTCGGTATTGCTCAACAGGCCCCCCTCCGTTGAAGTGACAACCGAATTATAAACTGGTAATTGAGCGCCTGTCCAGTCACCCGAGGGAAACGCTAGGACCCTGAAATGTTAAGCGACGTGGCGCCCTTGATTGGGAGGTTCTTCGAGGTCGGTATTGCGACGCTGCTGGAGGGCTTCGATCTTGCCCATGAGCGCTTTTTCGCGTTCCACCCAGCGTTGGTGATCGCGTTCCTGATCTTGCCGCATTTGTTCGATTAAGTGCTGCTCTTTAGCATTGTGTTCCGCAATTTGAGTTTTCGCCTTTTCATTCATTTCGTTTTGCATCGCGACACGCATCTGCTGAAATTGGCGTTCGAGACGACGTCGCTGTTCGTCAAGCGCGGCCTGTTGCGCATGCGCCTCTTCTTCGGCTTTTCGAGTCAATTCTTGAACCTGCGATTGCGCCTGCTGGCGTTCGCGGTCGATCAAATGTTGAAAACGTTGATGAATCTTGGCTTCTTTTTCAGCCGCACCTTCGCGTTGCTTGCGTTCCTGCTCGGCTTGGCGTTCGTCCAGTTCAGTCTGGCGTTTGCGATATTCTTCCTCGACGCCTTGCTTACGATTCTCAAGAGACGCCCAGGCATCGCGCCATTGCCCTTCCATTTCGGCACGCGCTTTGGCCAAGGTCGCTTCATGTTGGGCCAACCATTCCTGCTCCTTGTGGTCCCAG
>JBBQYF010000126.1:0-8500 GCA_038208955.1 Elusimicrobiota bacterium | reverse complement strand
GGAAACACGGGCTATCGGCGTGGATCCAATCCTCTTTGCGCCGAATCGCTGGTTGACGCGTTTCGTGTTCAACAATCTCGTCAACGTCGTGTCGGTACGCGACAGCGACTCGCAACGCGCGCTGATGGCCGCGGGCGTTTTTCGGCCGATATTTAGAACGATGGATCTGGTTTTCCAATTGGCATTACCGGCTACTCTGGGTTCAGGCGACCGAATCGCTCTGGCCGTAGCCCCTTGGGCGCAGCGGCCTGGATGGGATCAAGACCTCGCCTATTTGGCCGATATGATCAGCGACCAACTCAAAGCTTCGGTCGATTTTCTCGTATTGTATCCCGCGCAAGACGAAGCGACGGCGCAGCAAGCCGCGCAACGCGCTTCCTCGCCGGTGCGCGTGCGAACGTGGCAAGAACCCGAAGATCTCTTGGAATGGATTGAGGATTATTCGCTCATTATCGGCATGCGCTATCACGCACTCGTCCTTGCGGCCTCGGCGGGAAAAGCATTCATCGGGTGGGGTTATGAGCGAAAAGTGTATTCCCTGTGCCGAGACTTTGAGCAACCGCTGTGGATGTTTGAACGCGGATGGAATGCGGATTCCGTATTCCGGCAAGTCAGCGACGCCTGGCGGCACCGCGTGGCACTGGCGGAGCGATATCAGAGTCGGCTTGAGGAATGGCGCCAAGCCGCTCCAGCCGCCCATTCTGTCGCTTGGATTTTCCCATCGCAGGTCTAACTTTTTATATACTCTCAAAGAAGTGAGCGTATTTTATATCTGATATGAAAATTCCGCATTTGGTAATCACGTCTCTTTTGTTTGGTATGGGAGCGGCGCTTCTTTACGGCGTCCAACAAACCTTAGGCGAGGCTCAAGTCCTGTTGCGCCCTTCGCTTGTCGTGACCGCCTTTATCGCACCTTCTGTGCCTGATGCCGACGCCGCCAAACTAGAATCCGCCGTAAAAACCGCAGACTCCGAAATCCAAAGTGTAGGGCTGATCACCCAAGAGGCGGCTTATCAACAAGCGCTCCACGACCCGATTCTGTCGAAGTCGTTGATGATATTGAAAGACAATCCCTTGCCCGCCTCCCTTTCAATAACGTATAGCGATAAGGCCTGGACGCAACGCACGCAACCGGCCGACAATTTAAGGACCTTTAAGGAAATTGAGGATCTGCGCTGGGATTCGGCGGCCCGCTCGGTTTTTCGTTCTCTCGCCCAATGGCGACAATGGCTATTCCGTTTCGAACTTCTCGCGGCCGCTGTTTTGCTCGTATGGTCGGTTATCGGGCTCTATTGGTTTTTCGCCAAGCATTGTCCCATCGCTGCGTTATGCAGGGACATTCTGACGGGTCTTGCGGGTGGCGCGCTCGCGCTTGGCATCTGGGCCATTGCGTTGCGCAGCCTGGGCATGGACGCCGCCGCTTATCGACCGGCGGCCTTCTCGATTTTGCCACTTGTAATTGGTGCCGTAGTGGGGTTAGCCTCGTTCGGGTGGGGGGAGTCTTTTGAACGTTAAAGGATTCTTATTCCTGATGGCCCTGGCCGTAACAGCCCATGCGGACAGCTATGACGGACTATTAAAACGCTATGCAAAACAAATTAGACAGCAGGATAAGCAACTTCAAACCTTGCGCGCCAATCTGCGAATGAAAGAACAAGAGGCCAAAGCTTGGCAGGGCAAAGCGGAACAAGCCAAGACGCAATGGTCTCAAGCACAAATCGAATCCGACCGCGTGAGAGTCGCGGTGCAATCCGTTCGCGTGCAACGTCGTCAATCGCAAACGTTGGCGGAGGCTGCCGAATGGTCGGCCGTTGAGCGTTCACTTCTTGCCTCCGCCGCCGATCGCCAAACAGCCTACTGGACCCGGGAATTGTATGAACGTCGTCTCGGCACGGGCGGGGCCGCACCCCTGACCATCGCCGATCGTTCGCCCGAATATGTTTTAGGACGACTATGCGACGTGTCGGTGACCTCACACCAGCAGGCCAATCGCGCAAAGTCTGACGAAGTGGCGCTTCGAATAAAGGAAATGCGCCTGCAAAATCAGGAGCAGACTCAAACCCAAGCGCTCAATCGGTTGCATGAGAACCAACAATCGCTCTGGCTGCGTTGGCAGGTCGCTCTCCGTCGGCAGGCGGCACTCGAAGAAGAACGTAACGAAGTCGAGCAATCCGAGCAAGCTTTAAAGGTGATGGTTCAGGAATTGCGCGATCATCGCAACCAGACGCTCGCGGCGCGCGATGCTCACGGCGTCAGCGATCAAGCTTTGGCCAGTCTGAAGGGAACATTGCCTTGGCCTGCCACCGGCCGTGTCAGCCAAGGCTTCGGGAGGCAATATTCGCGCGATCTTCAGCAACTTCTTATTTCGAATGGGATTCGTATCGAAACGGGCCCGGGCCACCCGGTTCGTACGGTCGAAAGCGGTAAAGTGCTATTCGCCAGTGCATTCAAACAATATGGACAAATGGTGATCGTGCAACATGCCGATGGATTGACGTCGGTGTATGGCGATCTCGGGGACATTCTCGTCAAAGAAGGCGATCAGTTGGGGCCGCTTCAAAGCGTGGGAACCGTTGCTGCGGCGGGCTCGTTTTATTTTGAACTGCGTCGCGATGAGGAACCCATTAATCCATTGGCTTACCTCGCTCCCAATCACTCGGATATTAGCTTAAGGAGGAACTTTCCATGAAGCGTCGCTCACTGATCGGTATGATTTCTTTCATCTTGCTTTTAATGATTTTCTGCCAGCCCATAGTGCGGTCGGCGGCCGATCAGACCTACGAAGACATGAAGATGATTGTCGAAGTGCTGAACTTGATCCGCGATAATTACGTGGTGGATATCGGCACGCAAAAACTGGTTTACGGCGCCGCGTCCGGCATGACGAAAGTGCTCGATCCATTCTCGCAGTTCCTGGAACCCGAACAACACAAAGAAATGAAAAGTGAAACTCAGGGTTCCTTCGGCGGGTTGGGAATTCGCATCGCCATTCGCGACAATATCTTGACGGTGATAACGCCATTGCCCGGAACGCCGGCCTACCGCCAAGGTATCCTCCCCAACGACCGGATTGTCAAGATTGACGGCAACACGACGCAAGACATTACCATCGACGATGCGGTAAAAAAATTGCGTGGAGCACCTGGCACAAAAATCCTGATCACGATTGGTCGCGAAGGCGAAAAGGAGCTTAAAGAATTTAACCTCGTTCGCGAAACAATCAAAATCGAAAGCATCAAGTCGCGGATGCTGAATGATGGCGTCGGGTACGTGCGGCTAACAGAATTCACCGAGCATTCGGCCCAAGACTTTGATACCGCGCTTCAACAATTGAAATCAAAAGGCATGAAAAGCCTTGTGGTCGACCTGCGCAATAATCCCGGCGGCCTCTTGAACGTGGCCGTGGACACCTGCCGCCTTTTCATTGGGTCGAGCAAATTGATCGTCTACACGGAAGGCCGACGCCAACCGCGCCAGGAATTCCGCGCGGATTCGAAAGCGCCCTACGAAGGCGTTCCGATGGTCGTATTGGTCAATCGCGGATCGGCGTCTGGCAGCGAGATTTTCGCCGGCTGCTTACAGGATTACCACCGTGCTGTCATCATGGGTTCAGAGACGTTTGGTAAAGGAAGCGTTCAGTCCGTGATTCCCCTCGCCGATGGAAGCGGGTTGCGGCTAACGACGGCCAAATACTATACGCCCTCGGGACGAACGTTTCACCGCGATGAGAAAACCGGAAAAGGCGGTATTACCCCGGATATCGTGATCGACGTCCCTCGCGAAGTCGAAATCAAGTTGCAGGCGCAGGATGAGGAAATTTTTAACGCTAAATTGAAATCGACAACGGCTCCCTCAACGACCGCCTCCGATAAGGATAAAGAAAAGGATAAAGAAAAAGATAAGGACAAAGATAAGGACAAGAAGGATGAACTGGCAAAAGACGAGGTGCTCGACCGCGCCATCGAGCTTTTGAAAAGCCGGGCCATCCTGCTCAATCTTAAAGATTCTTAACCGACGGTAGACTTGGCTGAAGCGCGCTCCCGTGCGGGAAACCACCCGCCGGAGAGCGCTTTTCTTTGTGGCGCGATGAACGGTAGTCTGCCCACCGGCGGAAGGGAGACGTGGGCGGCTCCCACTCGTGTGTCGCAAAACGTTTTCTCGGGCCGGAGCCGGTAGGGTATCCATTAATAAGTCTGTGGACCATCCCTGTCGACGGCTTCCCTGGCCCGTAGCTCCGAACGCAGAGATTGGGGAAACATAGTTTTCAACCAGAACTATTATGACGAATCAAGGATTCATCGGACGTTTATTCCTGCTGGCCATCGCTGCCGCGGCTATTGGGTATCTATTTGTGCGTTGGTGGCCGACGTACAATCTCCGGCGCTTAAGCGGGGAGATCGAAACCTCGGTCAATCGCGCGCTCGTGGCTTCGGGAATCCACGACAGCCAGATTGTGAGCCAAGTTCACACTGAACGTTCGAAGGGATTATTGGTCTGGGTCGAAAGCCGTCGGGAAATTCGACTCGAGGACGAAGAACAACGCGAAGGACTAGAAAACCGTCTCCGGACGATCGCCAGGAAATATTTTTGCTCCTTGCATACCCATTGGGGCGGTAGTCGTCACGACGACTCGGTATACGAGGTGGGATTGTGGTTCTTCCATTTCCAAAAAGTTGTATTGCTCTCGGTCGACAAAGCGTCTCGGGCCTTGTCCATGCCGACCGCACCCTCCCTCTCCGGCTCGCAATTGGCGATCGTGATCGACGACGTGGCGTACGATCTTCAGGCCATGGATCATTTCGCGGCGCTCGGCGTGCCGCTGACCTTTGCCGTCCTGCCGCGTGACAGGCATACTCGCGAGCTGGCTGAGAAGGCGCATCAACTGCATTACCCCGTGATTTTGCATTTGCCGATGCAACCCATTGATTTGGCTCACAACAATCCGGGAGGCGCGGCGCTTTATTTGAACATGACGCCTCGCATGTTGCATGAGCAATTTGAAAAAGATGTCGCAAGCGTCCCTTATATCGTCGGAATGAATAACCATATGGGCTCAGCTTTTACAGAAGATTTGTCGAAAATGGAACTGGTCATGCGCTGGGTAAAACAGAAAAAACTTTTCTTTCTGGATTCTCGTACGACGGGAAAATCGATCGTTCCGAAGGCGGCCAAAGAGTTTGGCGTTCCCTGCCTCGTCAACGAGACGTTCCTCGACAACAGCGACACCGTCGATGGTATTGAGCATCAACTCGATCTCGCGGCGGCCCTTGCGCGTCGCTACAAACACACGATTGCCATCGGTCATTACCGTCGCAAACACCTCGTCGAAGCGTTGAATAATCGGTTACCGGTTTTCAAGTCCGAAGGTATCGAATTGGTTTTTTTGCCTTCCCTCGTACCCGCACGCTAAGCATGAACGTTCTAGGGATTGAAACATCCTGTGATGAAACCGCCGCCGCGCTTGTTCAAGATGGCCGACGAGTGCTTAAGAGCGCTGTGGCGTCTCAAATGAGTATCCACCGCCCGTTTCGCGGGGTTGTCCCCGAATTAGCCTCGCGCGCGCATGTCGAACGGATTAACGATGTTATCGCGGCCGCAACCGGTCTAAGACGCCATTTCGACGCTATTGCCGTGACAACAGGCCCCGGACTCGTCGGATCTTTACTGGTCGGCGTTGTCACTGCCCGCACGTTGGGATGGGTAGAAGGTGTTCCCGTCGTGGGCGTCAATCATCTTGAGGCGCATCTCTTCGCCGGCCTGGTCGAGCACCCAAAGCTGAAACCGCCTTTTTTAGGTTTAATCGTTTCCGGGGGACATACGGAACTGGTCATCTTCAAGGAATACGGACGCTATAAACGCCTCGGGGCCACAAGAGATGATGCGGCCGGGGAGGCCTTCGACAAGGTCGCCAATTTGCTGGATTTACCCTTTCCTGGTGGCCCGTCGATCGACCGATTGGCTAACAAAGGCAATCCCAGGGCCGTTGCCTTTCCCCGCGCTTGGATACCGGGAACGTCGGATTTTTCTTTCAGCGGGCTTAAAACTTCCGTGTCTAATTACCTGCGCACGACGCCAAAAAAAGACCGCCCCTCCGTGGCCGACTTATGTGCCTCCTTTCAGGAAGCCGTGGTCGAGGTTTTGGTCAAAAAAACGCTTGCCGCGGCAGCCGCGAATGGACTCCACTCTATCGTTGTAGGAGGCGGCGTCGCGGCTAACAAACGTCTTCGAGAACACTTTCAGAAGGAGGGAAAAAGGTCTGATATTAAAGTCTATTTACCTAGTTTGTCTTTCTGCACGGACAATGCCGCGATGGTGGCGGCAGCTGGTTATTATAAGCTCAAAGTCCTTCCAAAAGGGGTAGCCACACTCCCCGTAGATGCCAACCTGCCGATTGCAAGCTGGAACGCAAGATAACCTTGCTCGCGCCTCTACCGATGCTGTCGCATCCAATTCAACTCGGATCTCTGGGGCTGTCGCACAACGTGATTTTATCGCCTATGGTCGGAGTCACGGATGCACCCTTTCGCCGTCTGTGTGCGCGCGGCGGCGCCGCCTTAATGTCGGGCGAAATGCTTTCTGCCCAAGCAATTACCCATGAGAATGAGAAAACATTGCGCATGTTGCAATTTTTTTCTGACGAACGGCCCGTTAGTTCGCAAATCATGGGCAGCGAGCCCGAAGTGATGGCGGAGGCGGCGAAAAAGATAGAGGCTAGTGGCGCGGATTTAATCGATATTAATGCGGGGTGCCCAGTTCCTAAGATCACTAAAACAAAATCGGGATCGGCGCTGCTCAAAGACGAGGGGCGCTTTGCGGCCATTTTGACCGCCGTCGCCAAGGCGGTACGCATTCCGGTGACTGTAAAAATTCGTATCGGCGTGCTAGAAAACGAGAATCTGGCCCCGGCGTTGGCCGTGTTGGCCGAACGCTGCGGCGTGGCGGGAATCGTCGTGCATGCGCGTCCGGTCACTCAGAAACATGCCGGTCGTCCCGATTGGGAAGGACTAGCGCTCGTGGCCAAACAAGTGAAAATTCCTGTCATTGGAAATGGGGGTGTCAATAATCCTGAGGATGCGGCCCGCTTCCTTACGATTTCCGGTTGTGCCGGTGTGTCGGTAGGCCGTGCCGCGATCGGGGACCCTCACATTTTTACGCGCATTCGGCATTATTTGGCGACGGGCGAGCTTCTGCCGGAAGCGTCCCAACGTCAAAAGCTGAAAATACTCCGGCAGCATGTTCAATGGGCGGCCGAACTCTTTGGCGAGGGACAAGGACTTTTGAGATTGCGAAAACTGGTGCCATATTATGTGGCGGGGTTTCCGATGGCCACCGCATTCCGGGCGCGCGCAAATAAAATCACGGCGCTCGACGATTGGAATCATTTGCTGGATGATACTCAAGCCAACTTGCCATGAGTCTACAATCGGCGCTCGCGGAAGCCCAGAAAATGTCCGTACGTGCTATACCCCCGATAAAACTGCTTAAATAAGCACTTCAATTATGGCCAATACACTTAAAGATCAGCTGAACGAGAAAGACCGTCAAATCGACGTGCTGCATGCCATTTCGGAAATCGTCCACGGCCGCCCCGACCTGAAAGATCTTTTGCGACAATTTTCGGGGTTGATCGTCGATTACTTGAAAGCCGATTCGGTATTTATCTCTTTGTTGGAAGTCCGTACCGACGAGCTCGTTCTAGCTGGCTCGCATAATCCACATCCCCAGCAATTGGGTCGGCTTAAAATGAAGGTCGGTGAAGGGATTACGGGTTGGGTAGCGGAGAAGCGCAAGGTCGTTGCCATTCCCCGACACAGCAGCGAAGACGCGCGATTCAAATTTTTCAATACGCTGAAGGAAGATGAATTCGAAGCGTTCCTTTCGGTTCCCATCCTGTTAAAGAATGACTTGCTGGGGGTCGTGAACATTCAGCATCGCAAGGCTCATGTTCACTCGCCCGCGGAGATTCGATTGGCAGAAATGATCGCCCGCGAAATTGCGGGTAATTTGGAACACACCCGGCTGCATGATCAGGCCACCAAAAAAACCCGGCAGATCGATACCTTGGCGAAGATGTCCCAGAGCATCGTCCAGGGAAAATTTTTGCGCGAGATTTTGCATTTGATCGTCACGATGACCGCCGAAATGATGGGGTCGGAAATTTGTTCACTCATGCTGCTCGACGACAAATCCCGCGAATTGACGATCGAAGCCACGCAGAGTCTCAGCGAGGATTACAAAACAAAGCCGCCCGTGCAGGTGCGGGGAAGTGTATCCGGCCGAGCAATTATCGAGCGCAAACCGATTATTGTCGAGGATGTCACCAAAGATCCTCAGTACAGTTACCCGGATATTGCCCGGAAAGAAAATTTGCGTTCGCTTATCGTCGTGCCGATGATGGTCAAGGAAAAACCCATTGGTGTGCTGAATTGTTACACCGCGGAGGTCCATGCGTTTACGAACGAAGAAATCCAATTGTTTCAAGTGGTCGCCAATCAATCAG
>JBBQYF010000125.1:0-8505 GCA_038208955.1 Elusimicrobiota bacterium | reverse complement strand
TACATCGATTACAACGGGGGTGCTGATGATGGCCAGCACCACGACTCTGACGGGCGGAGTCAGCAGCATGCCGCCCCTCATAAACGGCGGTTATGGAACGCTATGCGCGCCTTGTTACTACGGCGCGTCCAGCGATTCAACGGGGCAGTACGATCTTTATGTTCGTAGTTCCACCACTCCCTATAAGGTGTATGGATGGTACACCACATTGGCAGGCACGACGCCGTCAACGGTGCGAAAAGGCCCTTACAGCCTGACCGTCAGTACGCCTGGGGTAACGGTGAACCAAAACCTCTCATGGTAAAAGCGTGCGACAAAGGCGGAATGAGCCTAATGGAAACGATGATCGTGGTCGGGATCATTGGAACCCTCGCGGCGACATGTCCCCGCCTGATGGAGCAGGCTGTGCGCTTTTACCAGCTGCATCAGGCAAAGATAGAAATTCAGCGTGATGCGCGCGCAGCACTCGACTTGATCAATCGTTTCCTTCGCCAAGCCCAATCTTCCACGGTGCTTGTAGATCAGGCGAGTGGGCAGCCGCCCTACTCGCGAATTACGTTTACGACGATTCAGGGCCAGACGATGTCTTTTTATCAGAGCGGAACGTCACTCTATCAAGTTGCCACAAGCACGACCAACATTTCACAGAACTTGCTCTACATCGCCTTCACTTACCCGCGAACGGATGATCCCACGATTATCTCCGTCGCCTTGACCATGGAAAAGGCTACCTATCAGGGGGGTAACAAGGCGCTGGAGTTATCGATCCAGAAAGTGAGAATCATGAACTAATGAAAAAGACTTCAGGACAAATTATTATTGGGGCGATTATCCTACTCGTGGTTCTGGCCATCACGATCCCTGCGCTGATCAAATACATGGAGAAAGAGTCGGATTGGTCCGTCAAAGCAGAACGTTCGACACGCGCCTTTCAGTTGGCGGAAGCGGGCGTTGAACGCGGATACCAAAGTCTGATCCTCAGTACCACTACGCTGGCAGCCGTCGAGGCAGGCGGGACGCTTAGCGATTTTAACTTTGATCAATCGTATTCCGATATGCCGGGTGGAATTTATTCGATTCGACTGGTGGGCAATCCGGCCGCCTTGACGATCACTGTTACAGCCGTTGGCAAAGATACGTCGAACAGCGAGATTCGCGCTATTCAGGCCGTCTATGCAACACCAGGCGCTTATCCGGCAGCGGTTTATGCAATCAATAGCGCCAGTATTTTGGGTAATCCAACCGTGGAGTGGGGGCCCGTTGTCTCCCCAGGACCGATTATTACGGATGCGTCGCACACGTTCCCGCGTTACTACAGCAGCGGGTTGATTTCGCCTTTTGATACTAACGCGGGGTCTCCGCCGAACACGGACAACACTCAATGGTGGAGTTATTATCCTCTACCGCCCCCACCAACTATTGATCTCCAAGCCTATAAGAGCGCGGCGGGCGCGGGTTGCACGGATCAGCCGAGTTGTTTAAGCTCCGCCTGCTCGGTCTGTTATTATACTGCCGCCACCTATCCAACCGTCAGTCCAGGTACGAATCACCACTTCAATAATGGATCGGCGACAGCGTTGATCGTCGAGGGGAATCTTAGCCTCAGCGGAAACTATGGAAACGGGTCGGAGTCCGGTGTATCGATTCAGCCCTACGCTTGGAAGGAATACGGCAACGATTGGAGCCACTATACCGCAATGGATGCCTACGCTAGCAGCCACTACGTTACCTACCAAGATGCGGTGAACGCCAACTATGTTGGATCGGGTCTCACCTACGGCTCAACCATCACGAAAGTGTTTATCCACGGATTTTTATACATCGGAGGTTCACTTTCGATTTCCGGCGGTGGAAACGGGTCGTTCATTGGCAGTATGTACTGTGCGACGGTTGCAAATTTAGGTAGCTCCCATGTGACGGTGTATTACGACAGTGCTGTAATCTCCAATATCAAAGTCCAAAACACGACAATTACGCGAACGGCATGGCAGGAGTCTCCTTCCTGTTCGTGGCCAAGCTCAAGCCTCTATCCCGCCTGCCCTTAGAACTCATGGCCCGATCGCTTTATGGAATTTTGGTTGCTGAGGGTAAGGGGTACCCCAGTCGAATTTATTGAGGAATGCGTGCTGCAACACATCATGGAGTATCCCGGTGAACGTCACTTTGTCCGATGACTGTCATCTCCAGTGCGGCGAGCCTGCCGCTTAATCCGAAGACGCAGACGATTACACGCGATCAGCCCGTAACCTTGACGGCCGTTAAGGATCAGTTCGGCGCCCTGAGGAATCCGGCACTGATCTGGACCGGCTCCCCGGGTTCGCTTTCTCCCAGTAAGACGTCGGCGGTTCTTGCCGTGGACGCGGATACGAAGAGTCCATATCGTAGTGGCCATGCTCGATAGCAGTCTTTTAGATCGCCGACATTTTGGAATGCGGCGGTCAGAGAAAAGAAGGGAAACTCATTCTCATCTTGTAGGTAGCTGTCATGGAACGTGTTGCATTTCGCTTGCAAAAGAAACCTAAGACTGGTAGATAAGAAAGCCGGGACGTTTCGGCAAGGAGGCCCCATGAAGCGTTTATTTCCCATTCAAGCTGTAGGGTTGGTCCTAGGCATGACGCTGCTCTCGCAGGGGGCCGCGATGGCGGCGGATTCAGACGATGCGATGACGAAGCCCGTTTCCGCCATTCCAGTGCAGCGGGGCAACGAGGACACAGATGCCAAACCGGCGACGCCATCTGCGAAAGCGATCGAAAACCGGAAAGGCCAGCAAGGCCTGCGCATGCGGAAGTTGCACGCCCGAGACGCCGCGCACCGCAATAGTCATTCTCTCCCGCACCGCGATAAACACTAGCCCGGCCGCATTTCATTGACTGCAATGGGACGGTCCGCAATAACTCGTTAAGTCATCAATAAAATCAAGTCCCAGTACTCTAAGGAGTGTGCCAGGTCAGCCTCGTATCGATCTGTCGGGTCAACTTTATCACGTCATTGTGCGCGGCGTGGCGTGCAGCGCGATCTTGCTAGCAGATACGAACCGTCTCGATTTCATCAAACGTATCTAAAGACCTTGACGAATCTCCGCACTTTTAAATTGCGAATCTTTGTTGATTCTGAAATATCGTTTTCAAATAGCTCATCAAAGAACCCTCGATCAAGCAGGCTTTAACATCCAATCAACGAAACATTCGCGGCCATGCGTTCGATATCGTTTATGACAAAGGCAACCCATATCCGTTCTGGCGGCGACCGGCGAAAATCTTCGATATAGTAAATCGTGGCGGTCCATAGTTTTGTGATCAACATCCTGAGCCACCAACTGTGCTCCGCCCGGCCGAGCAACATATAATAGATGTGAGCAATGAATAATCCACAAAGCCTTCCCAGGAACTGCCGTGCCCAGTAAAAATGGAGCGCAGCAAGCGCCGCGGCTGTCTGAGCGCGCGAGCGGAATTCTTCTCCATCCGACGTCCCTGCCGGGCGATTACCCTATTGGGGACCTTGGCCCGGCGGCCTATGCCTTTGTTGATTTTCTAGCCGCGGCGGGGCAACGCTGGTGGCAGATGCTGCCGATCAACCCGATCGGCGGCGGCGACTCGCCGTATCAGTCCTTTTCGTCCTTCGCGGGGAATCCGCTTTTAATTAGTCCAGAGCGCCTGAAGGATGAGGGATACCTTGACGCGTCAACCCTTGAATCAGCGCGTGGCGGAGAAGCGGCCCGGGTCGACTACCCGCTCGCCCGCGAGGGGAGTAACCGATGTTTGGCGGTAGCGTTCAGTAATTTTGAGTCGTCGCCGCGTCGGGGCGACCGGCAAGCACTCGAACAATTTGTTCACGCCCACCGGTCTTGGTTGCCGGACTATGCTCTATTTATGTCTCTCCATAAAGAGTATGAAGGACGGGCTTGGTGGACGTGGGAGACGGGGCTGCGCCGGCGTTTACCAGCGGCCATCGCCAATGCGCGACGAGGTCTAGCGCGTCAAATTCTCTACGAAGAATTTTGCCAATGGCAGTTTGCCCGGCAATGGGCCGCTCTGAAAACCTACGGGAGTGAAAAAGGCATAGGCCTCATCGGCGACATCCCGATATTCGTTTCCGCCAACAGCTCCGATGTCTGGGCCCACCCAGAACAATTTACTTTACGGGCCGACGGCTCGCCGGCATTGGTCGCCGGTGTACCGCCGGATTACTTTTCTAAGACGGGCCAGCTTTGGGGGAATCCGCACTACCGATGGAACGTCATGCGCAAAGACGGTTATGCCTGGTGGACTCACCGGCTGAAGACGGTGCTCCATTATTTTGACGCCGTGCGCATCGACCATTTCATTGGCTTTATACGTTATTACGCCATTCCCGCGACGGCTAAAACAGCCGAGACGGGTTCTTACAGGGCGGGTCCGGGGGCCGATTTTTTTCATGCCTTGTCAAAAAAGCTAGGGGCGAAGGCAATGGGCTCGCTGATTGTCGAAGATTTGGGAACCGTCACCCCCGCTGTTCGAACGTTGAGAGACCATTTCCGCTTTCCGGGCATGAAAGTCCTGCAGTTTGCTTTTGGAAGCGATCCTGAAGCGCGGCATTATCAACCCCACAACTACGCGCCCAATTGCGTCGTGTACACCGGCACCCATGACAACAATACAACGCGTGGATGGTTTGAGCGGGAAGCGCATGGCCGAGGGGACGAGGCCAACTTTACGTTGCGTTACGCCAATAGCAATGGCAAGGAAATTCACTGGGATTTAATTCGATTAGCAGAGGCGTCTCCCGGCAATACGGTGATCGTGCCGGCGCAAGATCTTTTGGGCTTAGGGCCTGAAAGTCGTATGAATAGGCCGGGCACCTCCGAAGGCAATTGGCAATGGCGGCTTAAGCCCCGTGAGCTCTCGCCGCCAATTGCAAGCCGCCTACATGCGTTGTCAGAAATCTATCAACGATTGCCTTAACCTTCTTTTCGACAGCTAAATGCCCACCAAGTAAAAGCCAGCGCGACTCCAAGGGTCGCTGGAATCACATAAGGTTTCGCGCGTTGGAAGGCCGCGCGCCGTTGCGAACGACGCGACGTCTTGGCCACCTGCTGCAATAGATCCTTCGCTTCCGATCCCAGTTCTTCACCCAGAGTTGTAAGAGGTGCCTGCACCGCGCCCGTTTGTGTATGAAATTCATCCATGATTATTCTCCTTAATAGTGGTCTTATTGATTAGACGCTTTGCTGGAAAAAAGGTGATAAAAATTCCACCGGTTATTCGATACGGATCTGATTTCCAGGTCGCTCTTTCTTGCAGGAATCGCTCCTGAATTCACCCCAATGTAACTGCTCCCCGTCCAGCGGGGTCTAAAATTTGGCGAAGTAAATTTTTCTGGGGGGTTGTATGAAAAAATTAGGTTTAAGTTCTTTCGCGAAATTTGCTGCGGTCGTCCTTCTTTCAAGTTTTCTCCAACCGACAGTCGGTCACGCCAAAAATAAAAAAGAGGCGCCAGTGGCCAAAAGCTCACCGCGGCAAAGCGCCGTGAGCATAGTGGATATTAACAGTGCTACTAAAGCCGAACTCATGGAGATCCCTGGTATTGGCGAGAGCTACGCGGATAAAATTATTGCTGGGCGCCCTTATCGCGGCAAAAGCGACCTCAAAACGGTAATTCCCGAGGCCACTTATCGAAAAATTTCGTCGAGTATCGTGGCCAAGCGCGGACCGAATGTCGCGAAGAAAACTCCCGCGTTGGCCTTGGAACCGGAAAATGTGCCCGCGGCAACGCCGAGATTGGACGCTCCCGCCGCCGCTCCTCCGGCCGCTCCGACAACGGCCAGCAGAGCCGACCCAGCTCCTGAGGCGGTCGAGGCGCCCGGTGGTGGAAACGGTCTCGTCTGGGTCAATCAGCAGTCGAAGATTTACCACAGACAGGGGCAACGCTGGTATGGAAAAACAAAAAAGGGCGAATTCTTGTCAGAGGCTCAAGCGGTTCAACAGGGCTATCGTCTATCCAAAGAATAGGAGTGATTATGGGATTATTAAATGATTTAGAGCAGACGGGAATTCACGAGCTGCAAGATATTGCGGCCCAACATGGTCCGGCGGCTCAAAAGCTTTTTGAAATGTTAAAACAAAGCGGGCCGGGGTGTGTGACAGGCATTGTTGAAGCTTTCAAAGCTCATGGCTTAGGCGCAATAGCCTCATCTTGGACCGGGACTGGCGCCAACCAACCGGTCACGGGCGGCCAGGTCCAGCAGGTGCTTGGACAAGACCAAATCGCTCATTTTGCCGCACGCTTGGGCATTCCCGAGAACGAGGCGCATGAAAAGCTCGCCCAATGGTTGCCGATGATTATCGATAAGCTTACTCCTCGCGGGCCCAATTCTCCCGCCAATCTTCCCTCTTGAACTCTCGTACATTGAGTCGTCGCTTCCGCGCCGCCTCGGTGCAGGCGACGCGCCGGGTCGAAAAGCGCAGCCTGTGGGCCCGCGTCTTCGATAAGGCGCGAGGCGCCGGAACTTCTTGGCTGACGACCCACATGGTCTGGCCGGCGATCGAAACCAGAATTGCAAAATTATTATTGCGCAAAATCCCCGGTTATTACGGAACAGTGGGTCAGGTGGCGATTCATCCTCTGCGCGGTACGCTGATCGTCCGGGCGCTAAACCTTCAGAGGGTGAGCGGGTCATCACCGCTTGATAAGATTTTCATCGACCGTCTGCAAGTTCGATTTGACTGGAAACGCCTGCTTCGGGGGATTGTCGTCTGCGAGATCGAGCTGCAGGGGCCCCTTTTTGAGGGGATGATGCCAGAGGACAAAGCGGCCGATCAAACCGAAAAAAAGGGAGAAAACTTACGACCGTCTCTGGCGAAAGATACCTTAAAACACGAATGGCAGCCGCGTTTGGAAGCTTTGCCACCTTTTTGCATTTCGCGATTGGTCGTCGAGCGCGGCGCGGTGCGATGGCTGCAAGCTGGGGTGAATTTTTCTGCCGATGCCATTTTCTTGCGCGCCTTAAATATCACCAATTCGACGGCCTTCAGCTCGAGTTTGATGGCAACGGCCGAAGGACGAGCGCAAATTATGACGGAGGGAACGTTAACCTTACACGCTCAGGGGTATCCGTTTGCCAAAGTGCCGACGTTCAATGCCGACCTGAAATT
This sequence comes from Elusimicrobiota bacterium, assembly GCA_038208955.1. Lineage (GTDB taxonomy): Bacteria > Elusimicrobiota > Elusimicrobia > 2-01-FULL-59-12 > 2-01-FULL-59-12 > JBBQYF01. The sequence goes on along the minus strand of JBBQYF010000125.1, from coordinate 1,375 downwards.
GGAAGAGCTCGACCTGCGCGAGTTAAAAACACCGATTGAAAAGGCAACCGGGATTGTGATCGACCGTGGAGTGGCGGAAATCTATGCCGAAGGTGCCGCCGCCGAGGGTAAATTTCATGGCTACGCCAAGCCGATCATCAAAAATTTGGAAATCGCGCCACAACGCAATAAAGGATTTGGGGTGGCGTTTAAAGTGTTTACCGCGAAGATGGCCAACCTCGTTTTCAGGAATAGAAAGACCGACAGCCTGGCGACTAAAGTGGAATTCGATGGAGCGTTCGATGATCCACAGATCGGAGTGGCGGCGGCCATATACACGTTTGTCAAAAACGCTTTTTTCAGTGCGCTATTCCCGGATCTCGAACATACTGTGGGATTTTCACGCGCGGGTCGTAAGCCGACCGACGTTAAGTTGCGATACGATAGGAAGGGAAAAAACGTCCTGGGGCAGGGATTCGAATTGTTCAGTCATGCCCTTACAGCTTGGTCTGCTGACCAAAGTACTAGGATGGCGGCGTCCCTTTCTTACTACACGGCTTTTTCTATTGCGCCGCTGCTCATTCTGGTGATGGCCGCCGCCGGCATTATTTTCGGGCGCGAGGCCGCACAGGGGCAGATTGTCGGTCAGTTACGCGGGTTGCTGGGAGACCAAAGCGCCATGGCTATTCAAAGCATGATTCAGGCGGCTGATAAACCATCGACGGGAATGTTTGCCAGTATCGTCGGAATCATCAGCTTATTTGCCGGAGGGTCGCGGGTTGTTTCTGAATTGAAAGCCGCCCTGAATCGAATTTGGAAAACCGATGACCCGAGTGGGATAGGGGCAATCGTTAAACAGAATGCCAAGATTTACGCCATTGTGGCTGGGATAGGCTTTCTTCTGCTCGTGTCCTTGGTCGTAACAGCGAGCATGGCCGCCGTGGGGACATTGCTCGGCGGAGCTTTACCGATTCCTGAGATTATTTTGCATTTTATGAATTTCGTTTTGTCATTGGTCGTCATCACGGTTTTGTTTGCTTGCATGTTTAAATTCCTGCCTAACACGGTTATTGAATGGCACGACGTATGGATCGGATCGGCCGTGACGTCCCTTTTGTTTACCCTGGGTAAGCTCGCCCTGGGTATTTATCTCGGGAAAGGAACGGTAGGCAGTTCCTATGGTGCCGCAGGGGCCGTGCTCGTCGCCCTCTTATGGGTTTATTATTCCGGGCTAATTGTGTATTTCGGCGCCGAGTTCACAAAAGTCTATGCCGAGCGTTACGGTTCCCGCGCGAATGATAACGCGACGACGGTCCCACGCAAGAAGGTCGAATAAACGGCACACGTCGAGTCGCTCGCCATTAGCGCTTGCAGAGGAAATGCCAGAAGGGTAAGC
>JBBQYF010000124.1:0-8593 GCA_038208955.1 Elusimicrobiota bacterium | reverse complement strand
CGCATTGTCCGTCTGCGAACCCAAATCGTGGATCGCGGACTCCAGCTGATGACCCCGCGCCCATAGCCGTTGCGGCTCCGTCAACGAGGGTCCCGCGCGCACGAGATGGACATCCAAACCGTAACGATCTCTCAAAAGCGCCAAGGTCTTTAAAATCCCTTCGACATTTTTATAAAAAGCCGACGTCCCAACATGCAAGATGGTGTGCGGCCAGGTGAACTTCAGTTTCTGGCGGGCCGATTCCCTCGCGTTCGGGTCCGTCGCCGGCTTAAATTGATCATGGTCCAGTCCGTAACGAACCACGGCGACGCGGTCCTCCGGGATGCCTAGACATTCAACAACGTCGCGCTTGGTGCTCTCGCTGATGGCAATCACCCGGGCCGCTTTACGCAGCTGAGCGGCTTTAAGGGCAAACGATCGTAGATGGCGCGGTGCGACCTCGGAGAATTGGCGACCAATCTTCAAAAGGATCAAGTCGTGGCACGTAATCACCGTTCTTTGCTTGGGCAACACATTTAAGAGATGGCTATTGCCGTGATCGGTGACGTGGTTAATACCTGGCGCTCGACGCCATGCCAGACTGGGAAATTCCACATAACGCTTCCAGCGGGAGCGCCACGTTCCGGCCTTTTCGGAGTGGTGGCTGGGTGACACCGACGTTACGGTGCAATCTTTCGCACACCATTGCTCGAGCGAGCGCGTCAATTGATGAGCGTAGCGCAACATGCTTAATTGTCGATCGCCCGCGTAATTGGTGAATAGGCGCACGGATAAGGGCGGCGTTGAAGTTCCTGTCATCGCCGCACCGATTAAGCGACGCTTCCGGTAAGCGTTTTCTCATGCTCTACGTACCAGCGAATCGTTTTTTGCAACCCGTCGCGAAGCGATGTCGATGCTCGGAAATCAAACCGCGCCGCCGCGCGCGAGACATCAAGCTTACGACGTGGCTGGCCATCGGGCTTGCTCGCGTCCCAGTGAATCGTTCCCGCAAAGCCACAAAGTTCTTGGATAAGGTCGGCCAGCGCAGCCATCGAAATTTCTTCTTGGTTGCCCAGATTGCAGGGGTCTTCTTCATTGTAAGATTCCGCGGCGAGCAAGATGCCGCGCGCCGCATCCTCCGCAAACAAAAATTCCCGCGTCGGTTTACCCGTTCCCCAAAGACTCACAAACGGCGCCTTTCGCCGTTTCGCCTCCAGAAATTTACGGATCATTGCGGGAATAACGTGCGAACTTTCTAGATCAAAGTTGTCTCGAGGACCGTACAAATTGGCGGGCAATAGATAGATCGCGTTGAAACCGTATTGATGTCGATACGCTTGGGCTTGCACGAGGAGCATCTTCTTAGCCAATCCATAAGGTGCGTTCGTCTCTTCGGGGTAGCCGTTCCATAAGTCACTTTCATTAAAGGGCACGGGAGTAAACTTGGGATAAGCGCAGACGGTACCAACCTGGACGAACTTGGCGACGCTGTGGCGCCGCGCGTATTCCATCAATTGGATTCCCATAATGGCGTTGTCGTAAAAGAATCGGCCGGGCGCCTTCTGGTTGGCTCCGATCCCGCCACAGACAGCGGCGAGATGGATAATTTGCGTAGCTTTGGTCCGCGTTAGCAGCGCATCGATCGCGGAAGCGTCGCGAAGATCGATGTCGCGACTGCGCGGAACGATGACATCGGGGCAACCCGCCAACTTAAGCTGTTCGACGACAAAAGATCCCAGGAACCCCGCTCCGCCTGTGACAATGGGCCGCTGGGAGACCCAAAAGCGGGACAACTCAGGACGCGCGTTCAGCATGGACGGCCACATCGGTTGGAATCGGAGGGCTGTTGTATTCGCGGGTGGCTTCTTGCAAGTCGTGATCGACCATCATCCGAACTAATTCTTTGAATTTAACTTGGGGAGTCCAGCCTAAGATTTTTTTTGCCTTGGACGCATCGCCGATCAACAAGTCGACTTCCGTCGGACGAAAATAGCGCGGGTCTATTTTTACGTATTGCTTCCAATCGAGACCGACGTGCGAAAATGCCGATTCAACAAATTCCTGAACGGTATGGGTTTCGCCGGTCGCGATAACAAAGTCGTCCGGTTTATCCTGCTGAAGCATCAGCCACATGGCTTTGACGTATTCGGGCGCATATCCCCAATCGCGTTGCGCGTTTAAATTACCCAGAAACAATTCTTTATCCAAGCCGACCTTGATCCGCGCGACGCCGCGAGAAATTTTCCGCGACACGAACGTTTCGCCTCGTCGCGGGGATTCATGATTAAAGAGAATGCCATTGCAGGCAAACATGTCATAGCCTTCGCGATAATTCACGGTCAGCCAGTAAGCATAGACTTTGGCGCAGCCGTAGGGACTTCGCGGATAAAAGGCGGTCGTTTCCTTCTGCGGTACTTCCTGAACCTTGCCAAACATTTCACTTGAGGAAGCTTGATAAAAACGCGTAGAGACGCCGCTTTCCCTTATAGCATCGAGTATGCGCAGCGTTCCAAGTCCCGTTACATCGCCCGTATATTCGGGAATGTCAAAACTGACACGCACATGGCTTTGCGCGCCCAGGTGATAGATCTCGTCCGGTTTTATCTTGCGCAACAATTGATTGAGGGCGCTGCCGTCTGTCAGATCGCAATAATGGAGCCGAAGGCGGGCCTTGGGGTCATGGGGGTCTTCATAGATATGGGCGATCCGGGACGTGTTAAACGAACTGGAGCGCCGGATGAACCCATGCACTTCATAATTTTTGCTTAGCAGGAACTCGGCTAGATAGGAGCCGTCCTGCCCGGTTATGCCTGTAATCAGCGCTTTTTTGGTCATCACATTTCGGGAATTTCAGTTCGAATTATAGCTAATTCTTTCGAAAGGCGATCAGCTGAATCAGGTTCAGCCGGGCGAGCGGCCCGGACTTCGGAAATAAGCGATTCAGCGGATCGGAGAACAAAGGGATGTATTTCGGAAACACCAAGTCTCTGCGGATATCGACGATTTTGAAACCAGCACCTTCGATTAGGTCACGCAGCTCCGCCACCCCCGGCCAACGATGCGGCCCCTCGGGCATCTTCATTTGGAACTTCTCGGCCCAATGAAGGACGGGAGCCCAGAGCGGATTAGCCGAGGAGCAAAGGACTAATGTCTCAGGCGGTAAAACCTTCGCCAAATGCGTGAAGCAACCGAGGAGGTCGGGGACATGTTCAACCAGATCGACCATGACGGCGAAGTCAAAAGCGTGAGCTAGGGTGAAGTTACAAATATCCCCCGTTTCAAAATGGAGATGCGGCCTTTTCTTTTTTGCGAAGGCGATCATTTCGGGACTTAAATCGATCCCCAGTCCGTAGGAAGGTTTGAAGCTGTCTAAAATGGCGCCGGTTCCGCATCCCAGCTCGAGCACGCGCGATCCTTCTGGGACAAATTCGCGCAGAAGGCGCATCACCGCCCGGTAGTAATAGGCGGACTTTTCCTTCCAGCCCTCATACTCATGCGCCAGGCGATCGAAGTGCTGTTGAACGGGGACGGAGGGTTGCGTCATCGGAATTTAAGCCGCCGCATTGCCACCCCGCACATGCGCAACAAAAGCCAGCCATGCGCAAAGCGGTCGATTTTGGTATCGCCGTAAACGCGGGCGCGGTAGCGAACGGGAATTTCCACGATCTTCAAATTGAGCTTGGCCGCGCCGAATAAGAGGTCAAAATCACCAAAGGGATCGAAATCTCCAAAAAAGACTCGCCCCGCTGCCAATCGGTCGTAGTTATGTTTCGAAATGACTTTCGTACCGCAAAGCGTGTCTTTGATCTTCTGGTCCAATAACCAAGTAAAAATCAAACTGAACAATTTGTTGCCCAGCAAATTCAAAAACCGCATGGATTCGTCTTCCATCGGATAGACCAGCCGGGTGCCGTTGATGAATTCCCCCTCGTTTTCCGCGATCGCCATATAAAATTTTGGCAAGTCAGCAGGCGGGACGGTCAGATCCGCATCAAGAATAAAAAGGACGTCGCCCGTCGCCTGTTCAAACCCGCGACGAACCGCGTCACCCTTCCCGCGCCCGTCGCCTTGCGACATCAATCGCAATGTCAGAGGGCCGTGATACGTCTCAATTTGTTTTTGGATCAGCTCATACGTTCCATCGGTCGAATTTCCGTCGACGAAAAAGACTTCTGTGCGGCTGCCCATCAAGGGAATGGTCTGAATGGCCGTTTCGATATTGCCGGCCTCGTTCCGGCAAGGGACGATGACCGAACAACTCAGCGCGCGAGCCTCCCCGGGCGTGGCGCGTTCACGCGCGATGACGAACTGAATGAGACAGAGTTCCGCCAAAAAGGGCAGCTGGGTCAAGTAGCGATTGATCCAGCGCGATAGGAGCGGGATGTAAAACGGAATCAGCAGCCGGTGTCCTTTGCGGATGACTTCGTATCCGTTAAGGTTGAGTTGGTTCTCGATATCATCGAGCGACAACCAGTTTTGCAAATGCTGAGGGGTTTTAAGTTTGAGTTTTTCGGCAAGCCATAGTAACGGCTCCCAAAGTGCATTGTAATAGGTGACTAGAATTCTTGTCTCGGGTGCCGTCACATGGCGCAGGTTGCGAAAGGCTTGCCATAAGTCGGAAAGATAACCAATCAAGTCCGAGATAATGACCACGTCAAAAGATTCGTCCAAGGCAAGGTCTTCCGCATCGCCGACTTGCCAATCGATGGAGGGATGCTTGGCGCGCGCAAGAGCAATCGAGGCGGGGCTAATATCGATGCCCACGCCTCGGCGCGGTTGAACGGAGGCCAGCAAGTCCCCGGTACTGCAGCCTAATTCCAAAACGTTCTGGCCGGGCGCTACGACGAATGCGCAGAGGGATTTGATTTCCTGGTGGTAGGTGCGGTTGCGCTGTTTCCACCGGTCACGCTCAGGAGCAATCCGGTCGGCTTCTTCGACCAGCCGCTCCTTCGTATTACGTTCGGCCACCGGGGACATACCGGGAGGGTAAATTGGTGAAGGCATCATTCAGACGACGGAAGCAGTTGAAATAAACGATATGGGCCATGGCGGCAAGGCCGTCGCGCCAATCAATTTTTTTCCCTTCGAGCCGCGTACGCGGCGAGTAGGAAATAGGCACTTCGAAAATATGCGCGCGCGTTTTCGCCACATAGGCGGTTAATTGCACTTCAATACCAAAGCGTGGAGACGTTAAGCGCATCGGTTTGACCAAATCGGCGCGCAGCGCTTTGTAGCAGGTTTCCATATCGGTCAGATAGATGCCCGAGAATAAGTTGCTGAGAATGGTTAAAAACCGGTTAATGAAATAATGGTATGTCCGGTGTACTTGCAGCGATCCTTGGCGAAAACGGCTGCCGAAAACAACGTCGGCCCGTTGATCGATAATCGGCTGAATCAATATTGGAATTTCGGTCGGATCGTATTCGAAGTCCGCATCTTGGATAACGATAATTTCCCCCAGCGCTTCACGGATGCCGCGAATTACCGCCGCTCCTTTTCCCTGGTTAACCGGTTGCGCCAGCACCCGAAAACCATGCCGCGCGGCTAAGGATTTCAAGATCGTCAGGCTTGTGTCCGTCGAATGATCGTCGACAAATATCCATTCTCTCTCGACCGTAAGCGGAACGTGCATAAAGCGCTCGATCAGCCTTTCCAGCTCCGCTTCTTCGTTAAAGACGGGAACAATAATGGAGAGAACAGGCATGCGTTAGTTGCCCGGCGGCAACCTCGAAAAAGAACGCACGGCCTCCACGACGCGGTCTTGTTGCTCATCGCTCATTTGGGGATACAAAGGAAGGCTGAGGGTTTTCTGGGCCAGGCGCTCGCTCGTCGGAAATTCTCCCGATCGGTGCCCCAGAAACCGCAACGCCGACTGCAGATGTAAAGGCGTGGGGTAATGCAATCCGGTAGCAATACCTTCTTCAGCGAGGTGCGAGCGCAGAGCATCGCGGCGCTCAGTCTGGATAGAGTACAAATGAAAAACATGTTTGGCGCTCTTCAATTCTTGAGGGCAAATGAGCGGCAACCCCTGAAACGCCTGGGTGTAGCGAGCGGCGAGCCGGCGGCGCTTATCATTCCAGGCATCAAGGTGTTTGAGTTTGACGATCAGAATAGCCGCCTGAATTTCGTCCAGTCGCGTGTTGTAACCGATTTCTTCATGCTGATACTTTATTTTTGCCCCATGGTTGCGAAGCAAGTTGGCCCGTTCGGCCAACGAATCGGAGGAAGTCAAAACCGCGCCCGCGTCGCCGCAGGCACCCAGATTTTTGGTTGGGAAAAAACTGAGGCAGGCCATGTTGCCGGCGCTGCCGGCCTTTTTCCCCTCCCATTCACTACCAATGGCTTGGGCCATATCCTCAATCAAAGGAACGCGCGCGTCGTCACAGATCGCTCGTAAGGCGGTCATGTCCGCCATGTGCCCGTATAAGTGGACGGCAATCACAGCTTTCGTCCGAGAAGTAATCTTCGCGCGCACCTGCTCAGGCTGTATGGCATAAGACAGCGGATCAATATCCACGAATACCGGTCGAGCCCCTAGCTGTACGATCGGTTCAACCGTGGCGATAAAGCTCATGGCCGGAACAATGACGTCATCTCCGGACGTGATGTCGAGAGCGCGAAGCGCAATGAGCAAGGCGTCCGTGCCCGAATTAACGCCAACCGCATGAGCGGTTCCGCAGTAAACCGACAGCGCTGTTTCAAAGGTCGACGTCTCTTGCCCCAAAACATACGACCCCGTCGACAACACCCGCTCGAGGGCCGAGTCAATTTCGCTCTTTAAATCGCGATATTCACAGGCCAAATCAATAATCGGAACTTGCTGGCGGGTCGTCGGCGATTCCATCATGGGCGCTTCATCGCCAAGCGAAAATAGGCAATCGTTTTTTCCAAACCTTCGGTCAGTTGAATTTTGGGACTCCAATGCAGCAACCGCTGCGCTTTACGGATGTCCGGCTGACGCACTTTCGGATCGTCTTCCGGCAAAGGGCGATAAACGATTTTACTTCGGCTCTTGGTGAGGCGCAAAATTTCATGGGCCAGTTTTTTTAGCGTCAGTTCCACGGGATTCCCAATATTGACGGGTTCATTGATATTCGATTGCAACAAGCGGTAGATTCCCTCAACGAGATCGTCGATGTAGCAAAAGCTGCGCGTCTGCGAGCCGTTGCCGTAAATGGTCAGTGGCTTATTTTCCAGGGCCTGAGCGATAAAGTTCGGAATAGCCCGCCCATCGCGAACACGCATCCGCGGACCGTAAGTATTGAAAATGCGCAGCAGTCGCACCTGCATTTTGTGATATCGATGATAGGCCATCGTCATGGCTTCCGCGAATCGCTTGGCCTCGTCATACACGCCGCGCGGACCGACGGGATTCACGTTCCCCCAATAGGACTCCGGTTGCGGGCTGACGAGGGGGTCACCGTACACTTCCGACGTAGAGGCGATCAAGAAGCGAGCTTTCTTTTCCTTGGCCAGCCCGAGCGCTTTATGCGTTCCTAAAGCCCCGACTTTTAACGTGGGAATCGGATATTCCAGATAATCTTGTGGGGAAGCGGGACTAGCAAAATGCAGCACGGCATCGATCGGCCCCGGTATATGAATGTCGTTCGTCACATCCTGCTTAATGAATTGAAAATCCGGACGCCCGAACAAATGTTCGATATTACGTAAATCACCGGTAATCAGGTTATCCATGACGATGACGGAATGTTTCTTCTCCAGGAAAAAATCGGACAAGTGGCTGCCGAGAAAACCCGCGCCGCCGGTAATGAGAATGCGCATGGTTATTTGGATCTCCCCATGCCGTGATACTCGAATCCAATCGCCTTCATTTTGTCGGGGTCAAACTGGTTTCGCCCGTCGATAATCACCGCCTGCGTCATCAATTTCTTAACCTTTTTGAAATCGAGCGTTTTAAACTCCGGCCATTCGGTTACGAGCGCCAAACAATCGGCACCGGTCACGGCATCGTATGCCGATTTACAAAACGTGACATTTTTAAGCGAGCCCTCGGCTTTGGGCATTGCCACAGGGTCGTAGGCGCGAATTTTTGCTTCATGGGCTTGCAGCCGGTCGATAATATCGACGGACGGCGCGAAGCGAATATCGTCGGTATGCGGTTTAAACGCGATGCCCAAAATGGCGATCGTTTTGCCTTTCAGCACCCATACCGCTTCTTCGATTTTCTTTACAAACAGCGCCCGTTGATATTCGTTGACCTCCTTGACAGCGCGCAGCAAATCAAAATCGTACCCAACCTTTTGCGAAATGTAATGGAACGCCTCAAGATCCTTCGGCAGGCAAAATCCCCCGAAGCCGATGCCGGCGTGAAGGAAGGAGCGGCCGATCCGCGGGTCAAGTCCCATGCCTTCCGCCACCTGGGTAGCATCCGCGCCGACCAATTCACAGACCCGGGCCACGGAATTCATAAACGATATTTTGGTCGCGAGAAAAGAATTTGATGCATGCTTGATCAGTTCCGCGCTCTTCAGATCGGTCACGACGGTGCGCGCCTTTAGGGGAGCATAGAGATCCATCATGACTTTCTGCGCGCGCTTGGACTTGACGCCAATGACGATACGATCCGGATGCAGAAAATCCTGGATGGCCGTTC
>JBBQYF010000123.1:0-8650 GCA_038208955.1 Elusimicrobiota bacterium | reverse complement strand
TTTCTGACACTTGTCCTCCCAGACTATTTAAAACGTAATGTCGGGATCGAGTTTGGCTTTGGCCATGCCCTCGATCGGCAACGAAAATAGTACGTCTTCGGAATCGCGCAATGCGACGGTCGCGTTTTCTACCGACTCAATCTGTCCACGAAAATGGCGGCGGCCGTTGATGGGTGCGAACAGGGTGACATCCGCGCGCTCACCGATAAAACGACGGAAATCGCTTTCTTTTTTAAGCGCCCGATTAATTCCAGGCGATGACACTTCCAGCGAGTAAGATTGAGGAATTGTGTCTGCGGCGTCGAGTACTCGACCCACATGCTCGCTGACGACCGCGCAATCCTCAAGTGTCACGCCGTTTTCCTTATCAATAAAATAGCGGAGCACCCATTGGCCATGCTCATGGACGAATTGCAGATCGACCAACTCAGTGCCATGCTGGGCCAGCACGGGGTCGGTCAATTGTTGTACCTGTTCCAGCAATGCGTTTCGGACATTCATAAGATCATTTTTAGGAAACCAAAAAAAAGAGTGGCGTGGGCCACTCTTTTCGGAGAATCCATTCTATCAAATCAGTGCGATGACGCCAAGATCTCCTGTACCCGTGCGAGTGCCTGATCCACCGCGACCGGCTGTGCCTCCGGTTCCCGCCGCTGGCGAAATTCCACCATCCCTTCGGCGAGCCGTCGTTCGCCGATGACAATCCTTAAGGGAATGCCGATCAGATCGGCATCTTTAAGCTTCACGCCTGCCGGAGAATCCCGGTCGTCGAAGAGAACATCGATGCCGGCGGCATGCGCCTGCGCATACAACGCTTCCGATTGGGCCTTCACTTGCGGATTGGCCATATTCAGTCCGACGATCAAAAGCTGCCAAGGCGCCAGGGCGAGTGGCCAGACGATCCCATCTTTGTCGTGACACTGCTCGATACAAGCGGCCACCACGCGCGAAACACCGATGCCGTAACAACCCATAACAATTAATTGGGCTTTGCCCTGTGGATCGAGATAAGTTGCCTTCATACTCGCGGAATATTTGGTCCCCAATTTAAAGGTATGCCCGACTTCGATCCCCCTTGCGTATTGCAAGGGTTGACCGCACTTTGGACATGGATCACCCTTGCTGGCCTTGCGCAAGTCCGCATATTGTTCAGGTTTAAAGTCGCGGTCGGGCATTACGTGGCGCCGGTGAATATCTTTCTTATTCCCCCCGGCAACACCGTCGACGACAAGGCGAACGGCATGATCGGCAATGATCCGAGCCTCAAGACCGATAGGTCCGGCAAATCCGATCGGTGATCCTGTGACGCGCGTGTAAGTGGCTTCGTTCGCTTTCATTACACGCTGCACACCAAGCAAGCGTTGAAGTTTAATTTCGTTTAGTTCATGATCGCCCCGCAATAGCACGACCACGGGCTGATCATCGGCCAACAATACCAGCAATTTAATAAATCGTTCTGCCGGCAAGTTCAGAAACTTACCGACGGCTTCTACAGTAGAAACTGCTGGCGTACTGACATCTTCCGGCATGGGGACGGCCGCGGAAGGTAGGGGGGCATCGGCCAGGCGAATTTCGGCCCGCTCCACGTTGGCCGCATATCCACAGCCGGTGCAGCGCACGATACCTTCTTCGCCCGTTTCAGCCAAGACCATAAATTCGTGCGAGTAACTACCCCCAATGGCGCCCGAGTCCGCCTCGACGGGTTGAAATTCGAATCCGCAACGCTGGAAGATCCGCTGGTAGGCCTTGAACGCATCCTGATAATAGCGTTCCGAGTCCGCGTCATCCACATGAAACGAGTACGCGTCTTTCATGTAAAATTCGCGAGCGCGCATCACGCCGAAGCGCGGACGAATCTCGTCGCGGTATTTGACGCCAAATTGATAGAGCATGAGTGGCAGGGCGCGGTAGGAACGCACTTCGCGGCGGACGAGATCTGTCACGACTTCTTCGGCGGTCGGCGCGAGGCAATAATCTGCCTCTTTGCGGTCTTTAAGACGCATCAACTCTTTTCCATAAACAGGCCAGCGACCAGTCTCTTCCCAGAGTTCGCGGGGTTGCAGCTGCGGCAGCCAGACTTCTTGCCCGTTAATTCTATTCATTTCGTCGCGCACGATATGCTCGACGCGACGCAGTACGCGCAATCCCACCGGCAGCCAATCGTAAATGCCGGAGGCCAGTTTTCGAATGAGGCCAGCACGCAACATGAGTTGGTGCGAAATCGTTTCGGCCTCGCTCGGCGATTCTCGCAGCGTCGGTAGAAAACTTTGACTAACGCGCATGGGCCATTACTTCCAGAATCCAATGCGCAAACGCAAGACGTCTTGGTACGACGCGTAAAGGAAGATCGTTAAGACAAGCGAAAAACCTAAGGCGTTAGCCACTTGCATCACTTTCTTGCTCAACGGGCGTCGCACGAGGCCTTCGATCGTGTAGAGAAATATATGACCGCCGTCGAGAACCGGAATTGGGAACAAGTTAAAAAGTCCCAGGCCTGTCGAAATGATCGCAATCAAATAGATGACGTAGGAGACGCCTTCTTTCGTTGCCTTCGTCACCATTTGCGCGATTCCGAGGGGACCGGAAAGTTCTTTTGGACCTTCAAATTTGCGAACTTTTTGTGAAAGATAATGCAGCGGTTGCATGGTCCAAGCTTTTACATCACGTCCACCCTGGCGAAAACTTCCACCGAGACCCATGCGCACTTTATCGACCCGAGGCATGATGCCGATTAAACCCATTCCGCTCTGCGGATCGCGGCGCGGCACGAGCGAGATCGTCAATGGGCCCGGAGCTATCGTAGAACCCTGATCCCGCGTGATCTCCATTTTCAATGCTTGATCAGGTTTTTGATGAATAAGTTCTGCCATCTCCTCCCAGGAATGCACACCTTGACCGTTGATGCGGAGGATTCGGTCGCCCGCTTGCAAGGACGATAGAGCGGCGGGCAACCCGGGGATGACATCGCCCACCACGGGTTCACTCGAGGGCTGCAGAACGCCCCAGGCTCCGGCAACGAAACTAAAGAGCACAAAGGCCAAAAGGTAATTCATTGCGGGACCCGCCAAGGCAATGACGACACGGCGGTACCAGGCTTGTGAAAAAAATTCGTCGGGCTTTTGCTGGCGCTCATCCATAAACTCGCCGGCCAGTTTGACCATGCCGCCCAGCGGAATGGCGCAAATCGCATAACGCGTATCGCCTGAGGTCCAACCAACAATTTCGGGGCCGAAGCCGACCGTAAACCGCTCCACGCGCACTCCGAGAAAGCGCGCCACGAGGAAATGCCCATATTCGTGAAGTACTACCACGAGTCCCAAGCACAGAACAGTAATGATGATGCGTCCCGCAAATTCAATCATGGCAACAACTCCTTTGCCCTCTCGCGAGCCCACCGATCGGCTTCCAACACCGACTCCAAGCTGAGGCGAGAGGATCCCTGATGTTTTTCTAGCGTTTTTTCCACAACTCGCGCTATCTGCGTAAACCGAATGCGTCCTTCGAGGAATGCATAAACCGCTACTTCGTCGGCGGCGTTAAGAACCGTAGGCCAAGTGTTTCCTTTGCGCGCGGCCGCTCGCGCCAACGCTAGGCAAGGAAAGCGGCGAAAGTCCGGCTGATAAAATTCAAGCGAGCGCTCCTTCACCAAATCGAGCGGCTTCAAGCGTCCAGCCAGGCGGTCCGGATAGGTCATCGCATATTGAATTGGCAAACACATGTCCGGCGTCGAAAGCTGAGCCAGCATCGCCCCGTCGGTAAATTCGACCAATGAATGAACGATTGACTTGGGATGAATCAAAACGTCGACACGATCGATCGGCAATCCGAATAAAATGGCGGCTTCCAGGGTCTCAAGACCTTTGTTCATCAGCGTGGCGCTGTCGATGGTAATTTTCCGACCCATCTTCCACGTCGGATGGTCGAGCGCCTGCGCAACGGTGACATGAGATAACGATTTTTTGTAGCGGTAAAAGGGTCCGCCCGAAGCCGTTAAGATGAGTCGCTTGATGTCTTTGGAATTGCCTTGCAAACATTGAAAAATAGCGGAATGTTCGCTATCGACAGGCAGAAGGGTGGCCCCCCACCGTTTGGCTTCGGCCATCACGAGTTCGCCCGCCATCACGAGCGCTTCTTTATTCGCCAAAGCCACCGTTTTGCCCGCACGTAATGCCGCGAGCAACGGACGCAACCCGACAGCACCGACCACCGAGGATAACACAAAATTCGCCGTTGGCCAGGTCGCAAGCGCAAGAAGCCCGTCCAAGCCGTAAAGAACAATTAAGGGTTTCCCGTGCGGCCGCAAGCCCAGCGTTCGAATTCGCGCCGCATCCTGCTCACTCCAAACCGAGACGACTTCCGGTGAAAAACGCCGCACTTGCGCGATCAGGCGATCGATATTGCTATGGGCGCTTAAACCCACGATCAGGCAGCGGGGTCCGAGAAGTTCAGAAACACCCAAGGCGTTTACGCCGATCGAGCCGGTCGAGCCCAAGAGAATCATCCGCCGTTCGCCGATGGCTTTCTTTGCCGGTCGGTTTGCCGCGGGGGTCATTGTTTTGCCGCTCATCAGTGCTTCACGAACGCCCAGTAGTAGTAGAAAAACGGCGCTGACAAAATGAATGAATCAAAGCGATCAAGAATGCCGCCATGACCCGGCAAGAGAGGCGATGAATCCTTCGCGCCCGCTCCGCGTTTAAGCATGGATTCGCCGAGATCCGAGACGAAGGCCACAACCGCTGTCAACGAGCCGAGAATTACCGCCTCAAGCGGACTTAACGAAGACTTCAGCAACGTCTTTTGAAAGAGCAGAGCAACCACCACGGCCGCCAATATCCCAGCAATAGTTCCCTCCCAAGTTTTCTTTGGACTGGTGGCGGGCGCGATGACGTGACGCCCCCAACGTGAGCCAATCACATAGGCGGCGATATCGGCGGACCAAATAAGTGCAAATAGCAAAAAGGTGGCCGCTTGGCCCTGGGGTTGGAGATCTCGAATCAAAAGCAAATAGGAGAGCGACCAAGCCACGTAGATAATGCCAAAAAGAGTGACGGACCATTCGGAGAGGGACGTATCTGAGGGTCCGCGCATCAAGCTGCGCACAATCACGACGAAAAGAATGAAGGATAGAACCGCCGGCGTCCCCTGATTTTCAGTGACTTGTCCGAACGATAAACCATTGGCAAAAACGGAAAAGACGAGAAGAAATCCGCCGATGAGGCCTAAAAAGGGAAAGGAGGGATACCCGCTTTCCGACGACAAAAAATAAAACTCCCGCAAACCTAAGAGCACGATACCCATGATCAAAAACAGATAAGGCAGGTGTCCAAAATAAATGGCTAACAGCAGAAAGGGAATTCCGATGATCGCGGTCAGGGCACGCGGCAAGAGCATGAATTAAAGCCCTCCGAAGCGGCGCTGACGGCTCTGGAAGTCCTCGATCGCTTGGTAGAGGTGGAGCCGTCGAAATTCCGGCCATTGCACCGCGGTGATGTGCAACTCCGTATAAGCCAGCTCCCATAAAAGGAAGTTCGACAACCGCATTTCGCCCGACGTCCTGATGAGTAAATCCGGATCCGGACAATCCGGCGCATAAAGATACCGGCCGATGATCCGTTCGTCCACTTGGGTCGCGCCGCTGGCGATCGCTCGATTGCAAGCGTCGACGATCTCCTGGCGGCCGCCATAATTTAGCGCGAGATTAAGAATTAAGCCGCTGTTCCCTGAAGTCGTTTCTATTACCTTGGCGAGGCTTGCTTGCGCCGCCGAGGGCAACGCATCCGTCCGGCCAATCGTCCGCAGCCGAACTTTATTTTTGTGAAGTTCGGGCAATTCCCCTATTAAGAATTCTTTTAGCAGTCCCATGAGCGCGTTAACTTCAGAAGCCGGCCGGGCCCAATTTTCGGCGGAGAATGCATAGAGCGTCAAGACGTCAATGTCCAACTCGGCGCAGGCGCGAACGACCTCGCGGACCGATTCCATACCTGCCCGGTGGCCGAACACTCTGGGCATATGCCGCTCTTTCGCCCAGCGACCGTTTCCGTCCATAATTATGGCAATATGGCGCGGGATTTTCCGGGGATCCAACCGTTGAAAGGAGGCCGATTCTGATTTCGAAAGTGGACGAGGAGAAACGATTACCGTTTTGCCGCGCATAGGCAGGAGAGCTGGCATGCAGCGAAAATCAGACTTCCATAATGTCGCGTTCTTTGGAGGTTAGAAATTCATCAATCTTCTTGACGTAGGAGTCCGTCATTTTTTGAATTTCCTGTTCGCCGGACTCGCGGTCATCTTCTGAAATTTCTTTCGCTTTCTCGGTTTTCTTCAGGCGCTCCACGGCCTCGCGGCGTTCATTGCGCAACGCCACGCGGTATTCCTCGGCCATTTTGCGGACAACCTTAATCAAATCCTTGCGCCGCTCTTCCGTCAAGGCGGGGATTTGCAATCGAATCGTGGTGCCGTCGTTCGACGGATTCAACCCGAGATCAGATTTCAAAATCGCTTTTTCAATGTCGGGCATGGCCGCTTTATCCCAAGGACGAATTTCCAGGGTGCGCGCCTCGGGTGCTCCGATGTTCGCCAACTGGTTGAGCGGCGTCTGGGCACCATAATAATCCACTCGAATATTTTCTAGCAAGGCACTGCTCGCGCGGCCCGTCCGCAGGGTTGAAAAATCGGAACGCATTTTGTCCACGGTTTTCTGCATTTGGGTTTCGATATGCTGAAGAATGGGTTTGGGTATCATGAACTTTTGATTAACGTGCCGACGGATTCGCCGGACATCACCCGCCGAATATTGCCATCCCGATAAAGATTGAAAACGATGATGGGAAGGTGGTTCTCCATACAGAGCGAAAAGGCGGTCATGTCCATAACTTTAAGGCGTAATCGGATGGCTTCCATCGCCGTCAACTCGGCGAAGCGCTTGGCCTTGGGATTGGTTTTGGGGTCGTCCGAATACACGCCATCGACCTGCGTGCCTTTTAACAAGACATCCGCATTAATTTCAACGGCTCGCAAGGCGGCGGTGGTATCGGTTGAAAAATAGGGATTGCCCGTCCCGCCCGCAAAAATCACGACGCGACCTTTCTCCAGATGGCGAATAGCGCGTCGGCGAATATAAGCCTCCGCTAGCTTCGAAATCTCAATCGCCGTCTGAACGCGCGTCGGAATATTCATCTTTTCAAGCGCATCTTGAAGGGCCAGCGCGTTAATCAGCGTTGCCAACATTCCCATGTAATCCGCGGTAACCCGATCAATGCCGCGAGCACGGTCAGAAGTCCCCCGCCAGATATTTCCGCCCCCGACGACTATCGCGATCTGAACGTTGGGACGCAGCGCCTTGGCAATCTGCTGACCCATTTTATGAACGGAGTCTACGTCAATGCCGTAGCGTTCGGCGCCCTTAAAAGCTTCGCCGGAGATTTTTAGAAGGACACGCTTGTATTTTCGGGAAGGCATTAAAACGCGGGGCGCGGATTACTCATTACTCGCCGCCGACTTGGAACCGGACAAAACGGCGGACCAGAACATTCTCCCCCATTTTGGCCACAGCTTCCGTCAACAAATCCTTCATTTTGACTTTCCCGGAAGGTTCCCGCACATAGGCTTGTTCCATCAGGCAGAAATTAGCCAGGTACTTATCCAGTCTGCCATCGGCGATTTTCGAAGCCACGGCGGCCGGCTTGTTTTCCTTAATCGCTTCCTCTTCAAATTCACGCTTCTTTTCTTCCAACGCTTCCGGCGGAACTTGATCCCGCGAAACCCATCGTGGATGAGCGGCCGCTACTTGCATGCAAACCTCTTTCAACAATTGTTGAAAGTCGTCGGTTCGGGCCACGAAGTCGGTTTCACAACTTAGTTCGACGAGCACGCCCAGTTTGCCGCCGGCGTGGATGTACGTCCCGACGAGGCCTTCCTTCGCTAGTCGCCCGCCCTTCTTTGCGGCGATAGCCACTCCACGGTCACGCAGCCAAACCTTCGCTTTTTCCAGATCGCCATGGGCTTCCTGCAATGCCTTTTTGCAATCCATGATGCCGGCGCCGGTCATTTCGCGCAATTCCTGTATTTGTGCCGCCGTGATGGGACTTCCGTTCGTGGTAGACATGACTTAGTGCGGAGTCGGAATGGTTTGTTCGGTCTGGACCTCTAGGGCAGGTTCGGTCTCCGAGAGGGCAATCGGAGTTTCGGTAAGGGCTTGCTCGGAACCTTCGCCGCCGGCTTGTGGAGTCGCCGCTTTTTCAGCTTCGGCTTTTCCTTCCAGGATAGCGTCGGCCATCAAGGTACAAAATAACTTTACGGAACGAATCGCATCGTCATTGCCCGGCACCGGGTAATCGACGAGATCGGGATCACAATTCGTATCACAGACAGCGACCACGGGGATCTCCATTCGACGGGCTTCAAGAATAGCGGTATTTTCCTGCACGGGGTCAATGACGAACAAACAGCCCGGCATGCCGGTCATTTCCTTAAACCCAGACAACGTCTTAGTAAGACGCAGTCTTTCTTTCTCGAGGCGAGATACTTCTTTCTTCGACATCACACGAAACAGCCCATCGGCTTTCATCTTGTCAAGTTCTTTCAGGCGGCCGATCGACTTGCGGATCGTCTCAAAATTAGTGAGGGTCCCACCGAGCCAACGCTCGCTGAC
>JBBQYF010000122.1:0-8672 GCA_038208955.1 Elusimicrobiota bacterium | reverse complement strand
TGATTCAGGGCTCGGGATCCTGATTCCGCATGGATCAATTCATAATCCTTTCCGCACCTCATATCATCCTTTGAATTAACTATGAACCGCACCGACTTTGATCGCTTTTTACAGGAACGCATTCTCATTTTTGATGGGGCGACAGGCACCAACCTTCAGCTTCGCAATCCCACCTTGGATGATTATGCCGGCTTGGAAAATTGCACGGAAATTCTGGTTGAAACGCACCCGGAATGGATTGAAGAACTCCACGCGTCGTTTTACCAAGTTGGATGCAACGTGGTGGAGACCGATTCCTTCGGTTCCAACCGGATTGTTTTGAGCGAATTCGGCATCGCCGAGCGGGCGTATGAGCTGAGCTTTAAAGCCGCCCAGCTGGCGAAGAAGGTCGCGCAGCAATTCAATACAAAGGACTCTCCCCGATTCGTCGCCGGTTCCATGGGGCCCGGGACCAAGCTCCCCTCACTCGGCCAGGCGGCATTTGATGATCTGCGAAAAAATTACGCCGAACAGGCCCAGGGGTTGATCGATGGCGGCGCCGATCTTCTGCTGATCGAGACCTGCCAAGATATTCTTCAGGTGAAAGCCGCGACGGTCGGGACCTTGGACGCACTGGCCAAGACCAAAAAAGATTTACCGGTAATGGTGCAGGTCACCGTCGAAACTACCGGCACGCTTCTCATTGGGACGGAAATGAACGCCGTGATTACGGCACTGGAATCCTATCCGATCGCGTCACTAGGCATGAACTGCGCCACCGGCCCGCAGGAAATGTCGGAGCATGTGCGGACTCTTTCGCAGCAATGGCCCCGGTTTATCTCGGTTCTGCCCAACGCCGGTTTGCCTGAGAATGACGGGGGTCGCGCGATTTACAAACTGACCCCGGAGGAGCTGGCGTCTCACCTGAAAGATTTCGTCTCCCGGCTCGGCGTCAATATTGTCGGCGGGTGCTGCGGCACAACGCCGGCTCACCTGGCGAAAGTCGTCGAAGCCGTCGGAAAGCTTTCGCCCGTGGCCCGACAGGTGAAAGCGGTTCCGGCCTGTTCCAGCCTTTATATTCAGGTGCCTTTCGAGCAGGAACCAAGGCCCCTGATCATCGGCGAACGCACGAATGCCAACGGCTCCAAGAAATTCCGCGACTTGCTTGCTCAAGAAGATTACGAGGCGTTGACGCACATGGGCAAAGAGGAAGTCGACGAGGGCGCCCATCTGCTAGATCTATGCACGGCCTATGTGGGCCGTAACGAGACTCACGACATGGTGGAGTGCGTCAGCCGCATGGTGCGCCAAGTAAAAATTCCTCTCGTGATCGACTCGACCGAAGCGCCGGTCATTGAAGAGGCGCTCAAGCGCGTGGGAGGACGCTGCGTCATTAATTCCATTAATTTGGAAGACGGCGAAGAGCGGATGGGCAAAGTTTGTCCCATGGCCAAGACATACGGCGCCGCCCTGGTCGCTTTAACTATTGACGAAAAAGGCATGGCGAAAAATCGCCAGGACAAAGTCGCGATCGCGCGACGCATCCACGATTTAGCCGTTCAAAAGTTCGGGTTAAGACCCGAAGATTTAATGTTCGACACGCTGACCTTTACGCTGGGGTCGGGGGATGAAGAGTTCCGGAAAGCCGGTATTGAAACCATCGAAGCCATCCGGATGATTAAAAAAGAGCTACCCGGCGCATTCACCGTTCTGGGCGTCTCCAATATCTCATTTGGTCTCGCGCCGCAGGTGCGCCAAGTGCTGAATTCCGTTTTCCTCCATTTCGCCATCGAGGCAGGTCTTGACGCGGCCATCGTTAATGCCCGTAAGATTCTTCCTCTCTTCAAAATCGACGACAAAGGCCGCGAGTTGGCGCGGCAGTTGATATTTGACGAACGGCGCGAGGGCTTCGACCCGCTTACCGAACTGATGGCTCATTACGCCGAAGCCAGCGAAGTTGCCGGCAGGGCCAAACGCGAAGAAGCCAAAACGCCGGAGGAAGCACTCAAGAACCGCATCGTCGATGGAAACAAGCAGGGCATTGACAAATTACTGGACGATGCAATGAAAACTCGCGGTCCGCTCGATATCATCAACACAATTCTTTTGGATGGAATGCGAGTCGTCGGCGACTTGTTTGGATCCGGACAGATGCAACTGCCCTTTGTGCTGCAGTCGGCCGAAACGATGAAGACGGCCGTCCGTTACCTCGAGCCTTTCATGCCCAAAGCCGACGTTGGCAAGCACAAAGGAAAAATGGTGCTCGCCACGGTCAAAGGCGACGTCCACGATATCGGCAAAAATCTCGTGGATATTATTCTCACGAACAACGGCTACAAAGTGGTTAATCTGGGCATCAAAATGCCGATCGACGATATTCTTAAAGCGGCGGAAAAAGAAAAGGCGGACGTCATCGGCATGTCGGGCCTTCTCGTGAAGTCCACCGCCATCATGAAAGAAAACTTGGAAGAAATGAATCGCCGCGGGATTAAGACGCCCGTCATTCTCGGGGGCGCCGCATTGACCCGCCGCTTCGTCGAAGATGATCTTCGAAAACTTTACGACGGATACGTCTATTACGGCCAAGACGCTTTTACGGGGCTACGCATTATGGATGAACTGACCAACCCGGCCGTAGAAAAAAAACTAACGATCTACGAAACCCGTGGTGGCTCCGGCCAAACCACCAAGCCCGGGGTTGTCGCCGTACCCGACGCGCCGGCGGTATTTGTACCGGTCAAGCGTCCGATTCCCATTCCCCAGCCGCCTTTTTGGGGCAGCCGCGTCGCGCGGGGAATTCACCTGAAGGATGTCTTCCCCTATATCAACCAAACGGCGCTCTTGAAAGTGCGCTGGGGCTTTACACGCGGGCAGACGGAATATGAGGATTATAAAAAGCTCATGGACGAGACCGTTCAGCCGCTATTTCAAAAATGGAAAGAGTACTGCTTAAAACAACAGCTACTGGTCCCGCAGGTGGTCTACGGTTATTTCCCTTGCCAGTCCGAGGGTGATGAACTGATTATTTACCGTGAGGATCAAAAAACGGAGTGGGTGCGTTTTCGATTCCCGCGCCAGAAATATACCCCCCAACGCTGCATCAGCGATTTCTTTCTACCGAAATCCTCGGGTCAAATGGACGTGTTCGGTTCGTTTATTGTCACGGTGGGAACCAATGCCAGCAACGAGTCTCATAAACTGTTCAAAGAAAATTCTTACAGCGACTATCTTTATCTTCACGGACTCAGCGTTGAAACCGCGGAGGCTTTGGCGGAGTTCTGGCACCGACGGATGCGCGAGGAATTAAATATTCAGCAGGATGACGTGCCCGAAATCAGTCCCGTTCTCGATCAAATCAAGAGTGGGGATGGATCGTCTCAAAAAATCACACCGGACGTGATACGCGGATGGTTTCATCAGAAATATCACGGTGGCCGTTATTCGTTCGGTTATCCGGCTTGCCCAAATTTGAACGACCAAGTTCAACTGTTTGAATTGCTTGATCCGTCCCGCATTCACGTTAAATTGAGCGAAGAATATCAGCTAGACCCCGAACAAAGCACCTCCGCCATCGTCGTCCATCATCCCGAGGCCAAGTATTTTAACGTTCAGTAGGTTCACTTGAACGTAACAACGGCACACCGTGGCGTGTGGGCATTATGTCGCTTTGAGCGATTTTTGAAGGCTGTCTTTGATCGACGCCGGAATTTTACTGCTCGGGATAGCCCGGAGCGCCCAATCATTCCAGGTTCCCAGGATACGTCCGGGAATCGGTTGGACTTGTTCGTGCCCGGAGGCGCCGATTAGGTAATGTCCGGGAATTTTATGGAGCAGGCTTTGATTGGGTTCATGGATTTTGAGCCGGAAATACCCGTCCATTCCGCGGCGGGCCGCATCGAACGATCCCGCGATCGCCGCTCGAACATCGCCGGTATCGAATAGCCCCTCTGTCACCGTGATAATTCCGTGGGTTGCCTTACCATGGAGATGCAGGCGCGTGAAAGGAACACCGTCCGTGCTGACGTTCGGATATTTCGCCTGGATATAGGTAAAGGTGTGTACGCGCCCTAATTTCGCTAAGGTCGTTTCGGGAATTCGGTAATGCCCTGACTCGACGGTCACATCGCCTTCCCCCTGAAAATCACTCCAAGGTTGTGAGGATAGCGCCATCTGAAAATTTCCCTGCCCCGTAAAGACGCCGTCAGCCGGTGCCGAAAAAGCCAGCAGATCGGCCAAGATCGGCAATGGCACTTGGTTAAAGGAAAGCGTCACCCTCCCACGAAGTTGCCCCTGCGAGGTGAGCGTGCCGGTCGCGCTCGTACGGCCACCGGCCAGTGTTCCTTCGTGTTGGAAACTGACGGTGCTCCCATTTAACACAAATTGCGTCTTCCAGTTCTGCAAGAGCGCGGGGGTCGACGAGGGGGTGACGGTTTCGGGCAAACGGCCGATAAACCGGACCAAGGCCGCGACGGTGTCGGCGCGCCACTGTGTCGCCAATCCATCGGCCGTCAACACGCCTTGTTTTTGAACCAAATGGGTCGACCAGCTGCGATCGGAATCCGTGACGCGCACATCTCCCGACCAATCGGGATTGGCCAGAAAATGGCCTTTCGCATCCGCGTGAAAAGCCAATGGAGTGCCGAGACCGTTGACATTGCCGGTCGCGGAGGCACTTTGCGCTGGACGATCAATGGTCGCTTCGATGGCTTGGGCTTGCACTTCGGTTGAACCGGGGGCGAAGGAATCGATCCAATGACACTCGCCTTGGTGAGAAATGATTTTGGAAGGCCCTTTGTTCCCTGAGGACGATCGAGAAAGCACCTGGAACCAGTCGCTCGAATCCCACGAACCGTCGGCGCGTCGGTGAATGGTTAAAAGCCAGCGATTGAATGTCAGCGATGTGGGTTCGAAATTAAACTTCAGTAACCCCATCACATTGGTTCCGGCGGCTAGGGTATCAATTTGTAGGGCGGGCGTGGAACCGGAAGCATCCATCACCGCCACATCGTGTAATCGAAATTCCGGCGGAAAAAAGCCCGTGTCGAGTTTTCCGATTACGACCTTGCGGCCTAGAAGGCGGCTTAGGCGATCGACCAGTTCAGCGCGGTGGCTGTCCGGTTGCAGTAGAAACGGAATCGCTAATGCGAACAACAAAAGAACAATGATACCGATAATAAACGGAAGAAGACGTTTCATAAGTAGAAACCTCTAGGCGATCACTTTGTTGAGCGGGTACTCAATAATCCCTTGAGCTCCCGCGCGCTTGAGCTGGGGAAGTAGACGCTTGACCGTTTTTTCTTCAATGATCACTTCAATGGCCGACCACCCCTCGTCCGAAAGGCCGGAAATGGTTGGTCGCTTTAAGGCGGGCAACAACTTCAGCAAGGCATCGAGATTGGTTCGTTCCACATTCATTTTCAATCCGACCATTCCTTCGGCCGCCAAGGCCCCCTGGAGTAACATCGCCAGATTTTCCATCTTTTCGCGCTTCCAGGTGTCTTTCCAGGATTCCGTGTTGCTAATGAACCGCGTGCTAGAGGTCAATAATTCCTCGACGATACGCAGCTTATTAGCGCGCAACGAACTGCCGGTTTCGGTCAATTCGACGATCGCATCGACCAGGCGGGGCACTTTGGCCTCGGTCGCCCCCCAAGAAAATTCAACATCCGCTTTCACGTGGTGTTTCTCGAGGTATTTTTTGACCACCCCAACGAGCTCGGTCGCGATGCGCTTGCCTTCGAGGTCCTTGACCGATTGAATCGGCGAGTCGTTAGGGACCGCCAGCACCCAACGCACGGGACGGAATCCACTTTTGGCATAGAGCAGCTCGCAAATTTGGTGCACTACCGCGCCGGATTCCATGATCCAGTCATGTCCCGTCAGGCCGGCATCAAAAACGCCTTCCGCAACGTAACGGGCCATTTCCTGGGAACGAACAAGCATCAGTTCCAATTCATCATCATCCGACGTCGGAAAATAAGATCGCTCCGAGGCATGCACGCGAATTCCCGCGCGTTTAAAAATTTCGATCGTGGATTCTTGAAGGCTCCCTTTAGGAAGGCCCAGTTTTAATTTATTTGATTCCGCCATAAAAGATCCTTGTTAAAAGTTATTGAGAGGGGAATTATAGCAAACCCCTAAATAAGGGATGCCCTTTAGGATGCCTTCGCAAAGCATCTGACAGGACCACGTCATACGGGTTATAAACTCAGCTCGCTTTTCACCGCGGCCTGGAAATAGTGGTGTAGCCGGCGGGTCAGCGGACCCGGTCGGCCACTCCCTATCGACGTCCGGCGCAGCCCCGTAGTTCCCTTGGCGTATTGGACAAGCATCGTCACCGGGACCACTTCCAACGTTGAACTTGTGAGGAAGGCTTCGTCGGCTCGTTCGAGATCGGCTGGCCGATAGCGACCTTCATGCACCTTAAAACCGTTCCAACGTGCCAGCGAAATTATCGATCCACGTGTCACGCCCGGGAGGAGACCACAGGCGGCGGACGGTGTGTGCAGAATTCCGCGATTCAAAAAAAACAGGTTCGTTGTCGTGCCTTCCGTTAAATGCCCTGAGAAATTGAGCAGAAGCGCTTCAAATACCCCAAGGGTCTTGGCTTCCATTTTGGCGATTATCGTATTCAGGCAGTTGTTGGATTTAATTTGTGGATCAAGGCTTTCCCGCGGCGTGCGACGCACAATCGCAATACCCAATGACACGCCCTGCTTTTGCCACTTTTCCACATCGCGAACGGGATGAAGCATGATCGCGAGACTCGGCCGGGGAGAGAGCGTCGGATCGAGGCCCAGAGGCCCTGGCCCGCGCGACAGGGTGATGCGAACGGAGGCGTTCGGAGCGCGGTTGGCGTGCAAGAGCCGAATGGTCGATCGCTCGAGATAGACGCTCGTCCAGGGGCAAGTCAATGCCAGGCGCGTTGCCGATTGATGCAGTCGCTGATAGTGCACGAGCCAATGAAAAATTTTATACCCATAGGCGCGGACCGTTTCGTAGATTCCATCGCCGTAGAGAAACCCATGATCGAAAACGGAAACGCGCGCCTGGGAAGCGGGAAGGACGCGGCCATCCAGAAAAACTTTGCTTTGTGGCAGGGAAGATTTATAAATCGGCAACGACGTAATACCCGCGTCGGCGGTCGAGCGAAAGCAGGTTGTAATTCTGGTCCAGCCATTTACGCCCTTTTTCGAGCGATTTCTTCTTGGCACTGCGCGTTGCTGCATCGTTAAAACCAAAGGCCCGGTGTGCCAGCAATTCAAAGGCCTGTTCAGCCGGTATCACACCAAAACTGTGGAGACTCTGCGCCGCAGTCTTTAAGTCATCGTCCATGATGCCCAGCGATAACGGGCTCGGATGCCCTTCAATGTAAGCCAGCAGATCGCGCAGGGCCGTTTTGTCGCCAAGAGAACCGCGAGCCAGCATGCGGCCGACGGTGGGAAGCTCTTGATAGGACAATTGCAGCGCCGCGAGCGACGCCCGGTTGCCCCGCCAAGCCAGAACGACGCTCGCATAATCGCCGTAGCCGGGATTGCGCACGAGCTTTTCCAGAAAAGCACTGATGCGTGGATCGGGTTGATGCGTAATGCGTTCAAGAATCGGCTTGGCCGCCGTCCAGCCGTCGATGTACTGTCCCGATTCGTTCTTCGCCCATTCATTCCACCGAGCGATCAGATCCTGTTCGCGGTTTGATCGTTTGGCCAGGGGGCGGTTTACGTCCTGAATATCATGTGGGGCATACCAGAATCTATCTTCGTCCATAGCGGAAATCGGATGCCGCAACAGTTGATCGCGGGTGTCTTTTAAAATATGCCCGGTCAAATCAACTTTGCCTCGCGTGCGAACCCACCATGTGCGCCAGGTTTTCACGCTGGGATCCAAATGAACACCCGTCACCTCCTGAAGGACGGCATAAGCGGCTACGTTGGTGCCCGGCAACGCCAACATCTCGATTAATTCTGGAATGTGCGCGGGCTGTATGAAATAACCTAATTTCCGTCGGGCTTTGTCCCGCAATTCTTCATTCGGACTTTTCAGCGCGGCGAGATATAAGTTTCCCGATATGGTGAACGTATCCCAGCGTTGCGCAATAATGTCGGCGACGACACATCGCGTCCCCGGATTTAGACGTGAACGTACGGAGGCTTGTCCGACGAGCTTTCGCAATATCAAGAAATCGGGTGCGTCCTGATCATAAATGGTCTTGAGCAGCGAATAGGTGGGCTCGTTATGCTCGTTCAACTGATCTTCCGGCAACTGGTTGATTTGCAGCAGCCCTTCGAGAACAGTGGCTTCGGCGCCGCTTGCCGACGACGAGGCCTCATCCCGGTCCCTGTGCGAGCGCGCCATGGAGCGGCTTACCATTCCCGCGGTCAGCAGACCCGCGATCACTACCGCTATGGCAAGCCGTGATGGGGAAGTTCGGTGGTTCATAAGGGTCTCTTCGACGAGGGTTTTACTGATCGCGCTTCTTGCAATGCTTGCAAAAGCGCACGCGCTTTGTGCAACGTTTCCTGATATTCGCGCCGCGGGTCGGAGTCGGCGACGATGCCGGCGCCAGCCGAAAACGTCAGGTGTCCTTTATCCATGAAGAGCGTGCGGATTAGCAAATTAAAAGTTGTGTTGCCCGTAAACCCAATCCAGCCTAGCGAGCCGCTGTAAGGTCCCCGGCGCTGTGGTTCTACCCGATC
>JBBQYF010000121.1:0-8763 GCA_038208955.1 Elusimicrobiota bacterium | reverse complement strand
CCGACGAAGCTGGTTTCAAAGAGCGGGACGATCGAGTATGAAATGCAAAAAGGAAATGGCCGTGAACGAATTTTAACGGCCCGTGCGCCAAGTCGGGCATCGGTAGCCAACCTCTGGGAAGTCGTCACGGGGTATGACCATCTCAAACAGTTCGTTCCTAATCTCGTGACCAGCGACCGCGAAGGGCAGGATGGGAACGCGATTATCGTGCATACCGTCTCCCTTACGCATTTCCTGATTTTTGTTTTCCGCGTCAACCTGCATTTAAGAATCATCGAACATCCTCAGCAGCATACGATTGAGTTCGAACGGATTGCCGGAGACTTCGATCAGTTCCGGGGGTCGCTCGAAGTGACACCGGGTGAGGGCGGCGGTCCGGCTTCGGTCGCGTTCCATGCGACGGTGATTCCGCAAGGGCATGTACCGGCTTGGGTGATGCGCGATATGGGGCAACGGTATTTGGTTCCGGTTTTAAACGCCGTCAGAGCTCGCGCCGAATCCTTTCAATAGCACGTCTCAAATAAGAAGGCAGCACCGCAAAACCAGCGACAAGGTTTGCAGGTGCTGCCTTTTATGATCTGTAGGCTCTAGGAGTTTTGTGAGCGATACTGGGTTGTCGGAATCGGAAATAGCGTCCCGATTCTTACATAATCCTTCACGATGTAGCGAAGCGTGATTTCCACGGCGGGTTCGAGATGATGATGATTGCAGAGAATGCAAACCCAAGCCGGAACGTCACGAACAAGCGCTACGAGCGCAGAATTATGCCAGTACGGATGCTCCACTTTTCGTGGCTCCATCGGAGCACGGCATCGGGCACATTTCTTTGGTGATTTCATTTAATTCCTCTTAATATGAATTATAAGAAGTAAGAGTTCGATCCCCTCCCCAATAAAAGTATGGTCTATCTATGGCCCCCAGGCCATAGTCCGACTGCCTAAAAAACCTTGCTGTTAGACCCAGAGCATTGCTGGGTCCCCGGGCCATTTGGAAACTACGTCGGCGATTTTGGAATGATGTGGGAAGGGTATGGATTTTTTCTACAATTGGCTAGGATTTAACGTCATCGGTAAGTGTCGATCTCCCGGGTAGCTCAACGGTGGAGCATCCCGCTGTTAACGGGAGGGTTGCAGGTTCGAATCCTGCCCCGGGAGGTGGACACTGGCAGTGGCGGAAAAACATAATGGAGGGACTATGAAAAAACGACTTACCTTGGCGCTCGTAGCGAGCTTGGTGCCATCTTTGGCATTGGCCCATGGAAATCATCCCATGGCCGGCTGTGGGTTAGGCTACCTGCTGATATCCCACGAAGATAATGAACGCATTACACAGATCATCGGTGTAACAACGAACCACATTGGAAGTCAGACCTTTGCTATCAGCTCAGGAACGTCCGGTTGTACCGAAGACGGCGCCGTAAAGTTGGTTCGCGAAGCGGAAGTATTTGCGGCCGTGAATCTCGAGTCTCTGCGACGCGATATGGCGGCTGGACAAGGGGAGTTTGTCGACACCTTTGCCTCGCTGATTAATTCGAACGCGGCTACGCGGCCACAGCTCGTGCAGTTTTTTCATCAACATTACAGCGAGCTTTTTCCAAGCGCGAGTACCGAGTCCGACGAAATGCTGTCGTCCCTGACACGAACGCTTACATCGCATCCGGAACTTCTCGGATAAGCGGTTTTTTTCGTGCGCGGGCTGGATCCTTTAGATTAGGATCCAGCCCGTTTTTTATTCGATGAAACGTTTTACCTTTCTACTTAGCTGGCTGATTTTTTGCGTACCTGCCTGGGGCGTTGAATCTTATCTGGATTCTTTACAACAAGCAGCCCAAAGCCAACAACTGGCGGACGATCCAGCGTGGCTTCGGTTGCTGCATTACCGCCGAAACTTGTTCGGCCTTTATGAAAGCGACATCGATGACAAGGAGTTCTTTCTCTCGCCACGCGGGCGGCGCGATCCCCGTGATGAACTGAAGACCACCTTAGCGGCTTTTTTCGAGCCCACGCCTGTCGATCCGCAATCGCAGAGCGCCGGCTGCCGCTACCCGGCCCGCTACGCCTGGCTTAAAGAACGGATACGCTTTGACCTTCAAAAGCTTCCGGAGCCCGTTTGCCCGCGCTTTGATGCATGGCGCCAACATTTACAAGCCGGCGGCGTAACGATGGTTTTCGCGTCTTACTACATGAACAATCCTTCCTCGATGTATGGCCACACCTTTTTACGATTAAACGGCATAAAATCTGCCGCAAAGCCCCCGCTTCTCAATTACACCGTAAATTTTGCAGCCGATGCCAACACTCGGAACGGGTTGGTATTTGCGTTATACGGTCTGACAGGTCAATACAGAGGTCGTTTTTCGACCATGCCCTATTACATGAAAGTACAGGAATACAATAATCTAGAGTCCCGGGACCTTTGGGAATACCGGTTAAATTTATCAGACAAAGCGGTTCAGCAATTCGTTCGCCACGCTTGGGAAATGGGGCAAACATCGATCGCCTATTATTTCTTGAACCGCAACTGTTCCTACCAACTCTTGCCCATGTTGGAAGTAGCCGAGCCGACTTTGAATTTGACTCGCCGGTTTATTTTCAAAGCGATTCCGATGGATACGTTGCGCGCCGTTCTCGAACAACCGAACCTCGTGGCCGGAATTACGCTGCGACCCTCGCACGTTAGCCAAATGCTCGCTCGACGAGCTCGACTACGCCGAGAAGAGCTTCCCCTGGTCGAAAGCCTGGCCGTAAACGCAGGGACTGCGACGATGGTCATGGTGACAGGACTTCCGCCAGAACGCCAAGCGATGGTTTTAGATTCCGCCTACGATTTATTTCGATACCGACATGGCTTCACCTTCGACCAGGCCCCGGTGGTTAAAGACCAAGAGAGTCGATTGCTGCGCCTGCGAAACAATGTTGCATTATCGACGACTTCCATGACCGTCCAGGAATCCAAAGGGTTCAACGACGCGATCCCTCCTGATCAAGGGCACCGTACGGGGCGTGTTGGACTTTCTTATGGAGTCACCACTAAATCGCATTTCGAGGAATTATCGATACGCCCGGCGGCACATGATCAAGATGATGCGTCCTTGGGTTATATTCCCGGCAGTCAGCTTCACATGTTTAATTTTAAAATTCGTTACGATAAAGACCGCAAAACAGGATACCTTCAGGAGTTTTCCCTGATTGATTTGAAATCCTATTCTCCATGGGACCGATGGATGCATCATCCGGCATGGCAAGTCGGAACGGGATTACAGGTCGCGCAGGACCTCGCCAAAGATCCCGAAAATAGCCTTCATTATGACGCGCACGGCGGCTCCGGGATCGCATTCCATACGCCTCTATCGCGGGAGTCCATGGCCTATGCCCTCGCGGTGGCGGATGTCGGCGTGGGCGCCCCGTTTCGCGATTACTACCGGTTCGGGGGTGGCGGGACGGCGGGGCTTTGGTTTGACCTATTTACCGTTTGGCGGATGCACATCGACGCGACGTATTTGAATTATCCTCTCGGAGACCCAATGGGCAGCGTGCGGTTATCTTTTCTCAGCGCTATTCCTCTGGGACATTGGGGGCAATGGCGGGTTCAGCTCAGCCGGCAAAATGATTACAAGGAAGTGTTGAATCAGGTATTGGTTTATTGGTGAGCTAAGATGCGGTCAAAAAAGTCCGTCACGCGGCGTTCATAGGCCGACCGCGCCACCCGATGGCACAAAAGATGTCCGGCTCCCGGCACCACCCAAAGTTCTTTCGGGTCTTTGGCGCGGGCTAAGAGAATTTCAGACATGCGCAACGGCACGATACTATCTTGGTCCCCATGAATTAAGAACACAGGCCGCGGCGAGATCCGGCCAATCATCCGTTGGGGGTCATCCGCCGCACCCAAGAAAGGAATCGCTACCATAAAAGGCCAAGTCCAGATGTGGCGCTTGAGCACGTCAGCGCCCATCGCGCGGTACCCTGAGAAGGCCGATTCGATGACGGCTCCGCGAACAGCCGGTTCTTGGGCGGCCACGACGATCGCGACGGCGCCCCCGAGCGATTGACCGAATACGCCGACGCCGGTGCCGGGAGTGCGCAAGCGGCTCTTGGCGTAACGAACGGAGGCGATTCCATCGGCAATCGTGCGAGCGGGAGTCGGATGCCCCTCAGAAGCCCCGTAGCCTTCGTAATCAAAAGACAGCACATCAAAACCTTGTTCTACGAGAAAAAGCGCCAGGGGAAAATGGTTTGACAGGTTGCCAAAATTCCCGTGAAAGTGCACGACGGTTCCTTTCGGTTTTAAAGCTGTCGGAAAATAAACGGCGCACAACATTTTGCCGTTTGCGCTCGGGTACGTCACTACCTCATTTTTAATCCCCATCCGGTCGGGATCGTTATAAAGATTTTTATTGGGGTAATAAAAAAAATTCGCCGGACTGCAACCAGCCAGTACCATCGTCAGAATCAACGTCCAACGTAAAGAGGAGGTGGCTATTGGCACCGGTTCATCGTATGCGCGCACCCGAATCTTGTCAACGATAGGACGATTAGCTACGATGATCCTCGTCTACGTTTTAAAGGAGAATTCATGCGAAACCGGTTTGTCTTCGCGCTGCTACTGCTCACCTTCTCGGGCGTGATGGCCCCTGCCAGCAACTTGCCCAAGCCGTCGATCCTGGCACTGATTAAATCGTTACAGGATTCAAACGCGGAAGTTCGCACCGCGGCGGCGGAAGCGCTCGCGCAGGTACCCGATGATGCGGCGGTTAAACCTCTGGAAGCCGCGCTGATTGCTTCGAGCGAAAACCATGAACAACAAGCGCTCATCGCAGCACTCGAAGCCGCAAACGATAAAGCATCGGCCAAGCGCCTGAGCGATGCCGTGGCCAACCCCCAATTTAACTGGGGTAACGGCGCCAAAGCCAAGGCCGTCGAAGTCGTGGGGAAAATTGGCGATCGCAAAATGGTCAAATGGCTGACCGATCTCGCGGCCAGTGAACAAGAGCCTGTCGTTCGAGCGGCGGCGCTTCGCGCCTTAGGCGCCATCGGCGCCCCGCCAAAGAAAGAGAGCAAAACATGAAAACAAGGATCCGTATTTCGATGCTGCGAGGCGTCCTTACGCTCTTGTCCTCGAGTTTGCTGCTCGCCGGTTGTGTGTCGCTCGCCAATATGCCGGGTGTCACCATCCCAGGCGCCGCCGCGCCCGCACCCCTGGCTTTTCCAGGCCTAGACGACGGCGCAACCTCGCTGACGACGTCGCACTTTATTGTAAGGGGATATAACGACAACGACATCCGGACGATCTCGACGATGGCGGAAAGTCTCTACAACAAAATCGGCAACGACACAGGTATCTACTCATATCTCGCGGACGGCACTTACAACCTGGTCATTTATAAAGATCACGAAGAATACATGAAGAAGACTCACGAACCGACTTGGTCTAAGGCCGTCTGGGCGTCCAGTGGGGTCTACGTCTATCCCAATGAAAATCTCGAGCCCGTGCTCGCCTTCCAGCTGACGCGACTTTTAATGAACAATTATCTGGGTGACAAGCTGGCGTCGACGCGCTGGTTTGTTGAGGGTTTGGCGATGTATGAGGAAGTATCCAAAATGACCGAATCCGAGCGAGCCGCCTTCCAGGCGTCCTCTGCCACGCAGATTCGAGCGACCCGAATGCCGTTTTCTCAAATGACGTTTATTCCCTCGGCCAGTATTGAAACGCGGCGCACCGATGTTTGGTATCAGCAAGTTCAAAGCGTTGTGGCGTATCTGCTCTATCAAGGCAGCCCGCTGACTTTTGCAAGCATGCTCAGCGAATTGCGCAACGGAACGGATATGGACCGCGCTATCGGCGACACCTTTCCCGCAAAGTTCCGCAATTTAAATGAATTGGAAAGTTCGTGGAAACTAACCATTTAAAAAGTTCTTGCCTACCGGTTTTAATAGCCCTCGCCTTTGGCGCGTTGCCCGCAGTGGGGACCGCTGCCGTTGTTGCCGACGGATATGTGGTACAAACGGCATCGTCCACGATTTATTTAGATTGGCGAAAAACATCGGGCGTGGCGGTGGGTGACCGTTTCACGTTGTATCGGTCGGGCAATGTTTTAAAACATCCCGTGACAGGCGAGGTCTTGGGTAACGAAGAAAAGACGCTTGGCAGCGGCATGATCGAATCCCTGGAAGATAAATTTTCGACGGGACATATGATCGAGCAACAAGCCGTGATCAAAGCCGGCGACCGCACGCGCTGGAACGAGACCGCTCCTCCGGCCATTTCTACGGCCGTGCCGCCGGGTGCGGTCAATGCCGGTCCAGCCGAACAATGGCGAAGTATCGGTATCGAGGGAGAGCCGATCGGTTTGACTGTCGGCGATTTGGTCGGCGACGGCCACCAGGAAATCGTGCTAGCGACTCAGCATAGTCTTATGGTCTTTGGCTGGAACGGTCAAAAATTGGAATCGCTGGCGACGTTTAAAAACAATAGCCAGGAGCAATGGCTGGCCATCGACGCCTTTGATCTCGACAATCTCGGCCATGCGCGGCTCTTTGCCACGTCATTCATGGGGGCGATTCACCGGGCGCGCATCCAGGTCTTCGAATACAGCAATGGGAAGCTAAGCGAGGTGTCCCATCTGGCGGGCTTTACGCGCGTCGTGCAGCGGAGCGATGGGCAACCCATTCTCGTCTGGCAGAACATGGCTTTTACGAGTGATCCGCGTTTTTCCGAACCCAGTTTATTGACGGCAGTAAAAGGGGGGTATAAGCCTGGGAGTCCGCTCCAGATTAGCGATCGACGGCAAATTCCACTCTTTGGGTTTGCGTTCGGAGACTGGGATGGAGACCGCAAGGAAGATGTCGCTACACTCGAACATGGGGAACGTCTGCACCTCGCATTCGGCAACGGCGCAAAGTGGGATTCAACGGAAAACGTCGGCGGCACAAAAAATGATTTTTCGTTTGATATCGACCAACCAACCAGTTTCCCGCCGCGCCTCGCGCGTTTGGCTTCGACCGGCGGACATGATCAATTGCTCGTGCCGCACAATGAGCCGAGCCTCGGTCTTCACCTGACGTACTTCAAAACATACCCGCGCTCGACGCTCACCGCGCTCGCCTGGGACGGACAAGCGATGACGCCTGTTTGGCAGAAAAAGATCGACAGCTACCTGGCTGATTTTGCGACCGGCGACGTCATGGGGAAAGGCTCAGCGCAATTGTGGATCGCAGTCGACGCGCCGGGTCGGCGAACGGTCCTTCTCGCTTACCCCCTTCCGTAGTGCCCGCTCCACGAACAACTCCCGAATCACTCATCGACCTCATTATTAAAGCGGATGCCATCAGGCGCCGAGCGATGGGCATGGCGCCCGCTCGGTACAAGCCGCATCAACGCCGTTGGATCGAACCCTGGTTCAATGTTCTGGGAATGCTCTTTGGGCGCGCGCAGGGACTGGTCCCTTGGCGCTGGCGCCGAAGGCTGGATCTCTGGATGTGCCGTAAAATGGCGGGACATGCTCCGGAGGAAAATCCCGAGCTCGAGCCGCGCATTGCGGAAACGGTGGCCTTGGCCCGTTGGTTGCAGCGGGAAACAAGCGCTTGGCCGGCGACGCTCGTTCTCACCTCACACCCCGAGACGATGGGGTCGCTGCAGTGGCTGCGTTTTGAGCTACTGCGCCAAGGCCTTCAGGTGGCTGATGCGGTGGTGGATGCGCGCCTGAAGCCCATCGAAGAAATCAGTGAAACGAGACCAAACAAACGAGATGGGAACATTCGGCGTCCAATTTTATCCTCTCGTTTCTCGGCTTTGACGTCTCGCCATCCCCAATGCTTCCTGGCAATAGATCCCTATGCGCTCGACACCGTAACGCCGTCGGTGGGTGGGTTTTATGCGGCTTGGATGCATCATGTTTATATGGCTTGGGATCGCCAGCCATCGACTCAGTCGTGGATCCAAAAATCTATTTTGCTGCGCGACTCTGGATACGCCCGCGTGATCTGGCGGTTAATCGACCGCCTCAAGCGCGACATTCCCGTTCTGATGATGCTGCCGGGTGGTCTGCCTCACAACGCGCGAATGCTCTATGGGGCCCGGGAATTTGTTCACCGGCTTCCGGTTTCGCGATGGCTTTTTTCCAAACGTGACGCTGAAAAGCGAATTATGGAGATCTTGATGGAACCGGTCGACGGCGTTCGCCCCGCCGAAGGGGGAGACCTCCCCCCGCCGACGGAAAAAGCTCTCCGTCAATTTCTTGCGTCTTGCAATCTGACGGCTGCGCAGGTCAACCAAGCCTTTGAGGAGTTCAAAATCGAGTTTAGTCTCACCGTTCCCTACCGCGCGCGATTTTTTAACGTGCTTAACCGGCGCCTGGTGGCGCGGGGCAAACCGCTGATCTTGGTGGCCATGACCCATGGCGCGGTAAGTCCGCATATCCGTGTGGCGGAACCTTGGGGCCTATTTCGTTCCGCGAATGGCACGCTTTGCGTCCGACGCGGACAAACCGTTGAACCGTTGGAAAATTCGCTTGCGCTAGGGCAACAATTCGCCAAGCTTTATCAGTAATTAAGTTACCCCCATTGATTCCCTCGCCCATTCAGGGTATACACGGTAGATTGGGTGGTGGGGGAACATGACGGATATGCGCGTACTGATTGTCGAAGATCATCTCGAGAATGCGAAAGCAATCGCCGATTTTATCGAATTTGCCTACCCCGACTGGGAGCTGGATCACTGCGATAAAGGCGCCGAGGCCGTTTCCAAAAGCCTGGCCAATCCAGCCGA
>JBBQYF010000120.1:0-8766 GCA_038208955.1 Elusimicrobiota bacterium | reverse complement strand
AATACAACCCGGGGTTTAATTGGTATCGGGACATGGAGTACGTTCGCGAACAAGAACGGGGTCTCGACTTTCATGAAGATTGCTGGGCACCGGGCGAATTTCATTTTCCGATGAAAACCACGACGGATGCCGTCATTACGGCGACCACGGAGGGTGCGGGTTATTTCGATACCACCTATTTACTCAATGCCGAACGCGCCCGGCGGCGCGCTTTGCTGACCGGATGGGAAGCGACCGACGATGTTACTCATCACCTGATCATGGCTGCCGATCAATTCCTGGTTAAACGATCGATTCCAGGTGAAAACGGGACCTCCGACGGTAAAAGCTTGATCGCGGGCTATCATTGGTTTGAAGATTGGGGGAGGGACACCTTTATTGCGCTTCCCGGACTGCTCTTAACGACGAATCGTTTTCAAGAAGCGCGGGATATCTTGAGTGCCTTTGCACAGTTCACCGATCAAGGGATGGTGCCCAACCGGTTCCCGGACTCGACCGGTTTGCCCGAATACAATACCGTCGACGCCAGCCTGTGGTTTATCGTCGCGATCTTTCATTACCTAAAGTACACCAAAGATTTTGACTTTGTGGGCGATCAGCTGTGGTCGAAAATGAAAGAAATTGTGACGGATTATCAGGAAGGCACCCGCTATCACATTCATATGGATTTGGACGGTCTTATTTTTGCGGGTCAAGCGGGGGTTCAACTGACGTGGATGGACGCGAAAATCGGCGACTGGGTCGTCACGCCGCGCACCGGCAAGCCTGTGGAAATTCAAGCGCTATGGTACAACGCGTTGCGAATTATGGAACAGATCGGGACTCGCTTGGGAGAAAAAGAAGCCGCGCGCAAATGGGCGGGTCTTGCGGAAAAAGTATGGGGCGCCATCAACCGGCAATTTTGGTACGAAGAAGGCGGCTATTTGTATGACGTCATCAATGGAGACGAGAAAGACGCGAGCCTTCGTCCAAATCAAATTTTTGCTCTCAGTCTGCCCTTTGAAAGTGTCACGCCCGACCGGGCCTCGCGAATTTTGGCGGTCGTTGAAGAACGGTTGTTGACGCCCTTTGGCCTGCGCACGCTCGACGCCCGTGATCCACGCTACCAGCCGCATTATCAAGGGGATCAGCGTGCGCGTGATTCCGCCTATCATCAAGGCACCGTCTGGCCCTGGTTGATGGGACCGTTTTTGACGGCCTATCAAAAAGTTCATGGCAAATCACCGCGCGTTCAATCGCATCTTCGCGCCCACTTGGCGCTGCTTTTGACGCATCTTTGGGAAGGCGGTCTGGGCACGGTTGCGGAAATTTTTGACGGTGACATGCCGCATGAACCGCGGGGGTGCGTCGCGCAGGCCTGGTCTGTTGCTGAGGTGTTACGCGTGCTTCGCGAAGAGCTGGGCAACATGCCGGCGGCCGCCACGCGCATGGCCGAAAAAACGCCGCCGCTCGCACCTTCCCAGAAATCCCGCCGCTAGGTGTTTTGATGTGCCGAAGACGCGCCCTCGCAGAAGATCGTGATCGATAAAAATTCTCTTGCTCTGCTGAATGCCCGAGACAAAGCCGCCCTTACGGCTGCCGTGAACGAAAACACGGCCACCCTTCTGCGCGTTGCCTGGGGAATGGGTTGGGTCGGAACCGAGGCCGAAGATATCGTTCAGCAAACCTTTGTGACCTTCCTACAAACGGTTCCTAATTTCGAAGGCCGATCGTCGCTACGAACCTATTTGATCGGCATCCTTTATAAGAAGTCATTGGAAAAACGGCGGGCGTCCACTCGTGAAGAAGCCGTTGACCCCATTGATCAGGTCTTTGAAAAACGCTTTGGCATTGCCGGCCTATGGAACACTTTTCCCCGTGGTCCCGAAGATGAAGCAGCGTCGCGGGAAACCGCCGTCATCGTCGAGCAATGCATCGAGAATTTGCCCCTCGACCAACGCACGGCTTTCTACCTGAAAGAAGTCGAGCATCAACCGACAGAAACGCTTTGTAATATTTTGGGGATTACTACCACTCATCTGGGAGTTCTGCTATTTCGTGCTCGTAATAGGCTGCGTGAATGCGTGCAACGAAAATGGGGTAAAAACGGATGAACCCTTTAAACTGCAAAGAAGTAACAACCCGAATGGCCATGGGAGACTTGAACCAGTTCTCCTTAAAGGACCGGATGACCATCCGGTTTCATTTGGCCATTTGCTTGATTTGCCGGCGTTATGAACGGCAGATTAAGGCTATCGGGAGCGCCTGGCGCTACTCGATTGGGCAGAAGCTGGACTCGAAGGACCTTCCGTCTTTGAAATCCCGGCTTCTTCATGAACTCGATAAATTCTGAGCGCATCGATGCTTTAACGGCTGTTTCTCCCGCCCCGGCTGGGACACCCCATGGCCTGCTGATTTTTGGCGGCGCCTTGGCGTTGCTGTCGCTTTTAACTCTCCTCAAGGCCCCGATCAATATCTTATGGATCGCGGCCTTGGCGCTAACCGAATGGGGACATTTCATTTGGCTCATTCCAGCCGGTCTTTTTTTCTTCGCGGGTTCCCGAGCGACGCCCGATTATTGGACGGGTGGATACGCTTTACTCAGCGTCATTCTATTATGGACACCCCTACTCCGCGCCCTCCCCGTTGCCAGGCATTTACCGGACGATTTGCGACAGGCCTTCGGAAACGCGCCAGCGCGATTGGCGGAGCAGGCGCCGGCACGAGCGCATGCCATAAGCCTGCGCGATTTATTTCTCGGTGTTTCGTCGCCACCCGTCTCGATGGAATCTTACGTCTACGCCAATACCAAGGCAGGCCCCTTGTCGATGGACCTGTATCACCCACGGGGCCCGGCGTCACTAACGTTGCCCGCCGTATTGATTGTCCATGGTGGATCGTGGAAAACCGGAAGTCGCAAGGAATTCCAGCCACTCAATCGTTACCTGGCCGCGCGAGGATATCTCGTTGCGGCAATTGACTATCGACTGGCACCGGGCTCCACATTCCCCGCCGCACGCGAGGACATCTTTGCGGCGATCGATTATTTGACGCATCGCGCCAGCGCCCTCGGCTGGGACGGGCGCCAGCTGGTTATAGTTGGACGCTCCGCGGGCGGGCAAATCGCTCTCTCCGCCGCTTATGCCGGGAAATATCCAGTGATTAAAGGCGCTATCGTCTATTACACGCCGAACGATCTTGTGCTCGGTTATACCGTCCCGGGAAATCCGTTGATCATCAATTCCCGCAAAGTTATTTCGGATTATCTGGGCGGTACCCTTCAGCAAGTCCCCCAGGCTTACGAAGATGCCTCACCTCTTCGCGCGGTGAATTCTGCAACTCCGCCCACGCTGATGATCCACGGCGTACGAGACGAGCTCGTCTGGGCGATCCATGAAGATCGCCTGAGCGCGCAATTAAAAAAAGCAGGCCGGCCTTATTACTATTTGCGCTTGCCCTGGGCCACGCATGGCTGCGACATTAATTTTAGCGGTCCCTCTGGACAACTTTCAACCTTTGCCGTCGAACGATTTCTGGCCAATGTCATGCCCCACAAGGAGAGCGTATGAACAAACGGACGGGCCTAAAGATATTCTTTGCCACCATCAGTCTTACGATGATTTATGTCACGCTTCGCACCTGTCTGCAGGTGAATCTCTTCCACGTCTTGCCCGCGATGGTGCGCGACCCCTGGACAATGGCGACCTTCATCGACTTCTATTTCAATATTCTGATCTTCACCAGCTGGGTAATCTATAAAGAACGACGTTTGCCCATCGCGGGGCTTTGGTTCTTGGCCTTCATTGCCTTAGGCAGCATCGCGACATCGGCTTATGTTCTTACGCAATTGTTCAAGCTGAAGTCGGGCGACTCGCTCGATAAAATATTGGCCAAGAATTGAAATGGCGATGTCTCCGATGATGATCCTAATCGCTGAGTCCACGCTGCTCATGGTTTCGCTCATGACGCTTCTCTGGTGGATTCATTTTCCGATCAAAAATGCGGGCATTCTCGATTTTGGGTGGGCGCTCGGTCTAGCGCTCGTGGCGATTCTGTATGTCGGCAAGGGAACGGGCTATGCGCCTCGCCGACTTTTGATCGGCAGCATGGCCGCGATCTGGGGAATACGATTGGCGCTGCATATCTTATTTGATCGGGTGATTGGTAAGCCTGAGGATCCCCGTTACAGGGCGATTCGCGCCCAATGGCAGGGCCACATAGAGGTTAAACTGTTCCTATTTTTTCAACTGCAAGCCTTGCTCGACGTATTTCTCGCCATGCCTTTTCTTCTCATGGCCATGAACCCCGATCCGTCTCTTCGCCCGCTCGAGTGGCTGGGGTTTGGCCTTTGGGTCGTCTCCGTCGGGGGCGAGTCGGTGGCCGATAGTCAACTAAAGCGTTTTAAAGCCAACCCCGCGAACAAAGGAAAGACGTGCCGCTCAGGCCTCTGGGGTCTCTCCCGTCACCCCAATTATTTTTTCGAATGGCTTGTGTGGGTGGCCTACTTCCTGGCCGCGTTGCCCTCCCCACATGGCTGGATCGCGGTTGCCTCTCCCCTGCTGATGTTTTATTTTCTTTTTAAAGTCACGGGCATTCCGTTGACTGAAGCCCAGGCGCTCAAGACTCGCGGCGACGATTACCGTGAGTATCAACAGACGACAAGTGTGTTTGTGCCTTGGTTTAAGAAAGTCTAGGAGACCGACTATGTTCACCGATACGTTGCTTGAAAAAGACCTCATTCCCGATACCCTCATCCGCCAAGGCATTCGCCGGTTGCTCAGGCAGCGCCTCCGCGACGAGCATCAAGGGGATGTGGAACGCCAAAGCGCTCATCTCATGCGGTTG
Source organism: Elusimicrobiota bacterium (assembly GCA_038208955.1). Taxonomy (GTDB): domain Bacteria; phylum Elusimicrobiota; class Elusimicrobia; order 2-01-FULL-59-12; family 2-01-FULL-59-12; genus JBBQYF01. The sequence continues at coordinate 3,942 of JBBQYF010000120.1, read as the reverse complement.
CTGGACGAACTGAAGTCGAGCCCCTTGGCGGTGCAAACGCAAGCGGCCAATGAACAGCATTATGAACTGCCCACGGCTTTTTATCAGGCCGTATTAGGTCGGCATTTAAAATACAGCAGCGGCTATTGGAAAGAAGGAGTGACGAGTCTCGATCAGTCCGAAGCGGATATGCTCCAGATGACTTGCGACCGAGCCGAGCTCGTAGACGGCCAAGAGGTTCTGGAACTAGGTTGCGGTTGGGGTTCGCTGTCGCTCTTCATGGCCGCCCGGTACCCAAAAAGTCGCATTACGGCGTTGTCGAATTCGCGAACGCAAAAGCAATATATCGACGGTGAAGCCGCTACGCGCGGGCTCAGCAACTTGACGGTCGTCACGGCCGACATCAATGACTTTGCTGGAGCCGGGCTATTCGACCGAGTCGTCTCCGTCGAAATGTTTGAGCACATGCGAAATTATGAGCGGCTGATGGAGCGTATCGCCGCCTGGCTAGAGCCAACGGGAAAACTTTTCGTTCATATTTTCACCCACCGCGAGTATGCGTACCTTTTTGAAGTGATCGACGAATCCGATTGGATGTCCAAGCATTTTTTTACGGGCGGCATTATGCCGAGCGATCACTTATTGCTGTATTTTCAAAACGCGCTGACCCTTGAAAACCATTGGCGCGTCAGCGGAACGCATTATCAGAAAACAAGCGAGGCCTGGCTGCGGCGCATGGACGCGAGTCGAGGCGCTATTTTACCGCTCTTTGAGGCGACCTACGGGGCCGATCAAGCGATAAAGTGGTGGACGTATTGGCGAATCTTTTTTATGTCCTGTGCGGAGCTCTGGGGTTTCCGCGGCGGCGAGGAATGGTTCGTCAGCCATTATCTTTTTAAGAAAAAATGAAATCTTTAGCGATCATCGGCACCGGCATCGCCGGCATGGCTTGCGCGCATTTTCTGCATCGTCTATACGATTTGACGGTCTATGAAAAGAACGACTATGCGGGCGGCCATACCCATACCATTCTGGTTCGCGAGGGGAACCGCGATGTGCCCATTGATACCGGATTTATGGTTTATAACGAGACGACGTATCCCGAACTCACGAAACTCTTCGCCGCCTTAGAGGTTCCGACTCAGTCGACCGCCATGTCGTTCAGCGTTCAACATCGTCCCAGCGGTCTTGAATTTTGTGGTTCCGGATTGAACGGCCTTTTTTCGCAACGTCAAAACCTCTTCGATCCAGGCTTTTGGAAGCTGTTGATGGAGATTAATCGGTTCAACAAGGAAGCCCCGCGTCTTTTATCCCAACCGGAATCACAATCCATGACGTTGCAAACGTACGCGCGCCAAAACGGCTTTAGCGACCGTTTCCTCGATCGCTATTTGATTCCGATGAGTTCCGCTGTATGGTCAACGCCGTCGAGGGGGATACTCGATTTCCCAGCGGTCACACTCATCCGGTTCTTCCAGAATCATGGATTTCTAGGCCTCGACACGCAACATGCCTGGCGAACCGTACAAGGGGGAAGCCGTGTTTATCGCGACAAGATCGTCTCGGCGTGGAAGGACCGGCTGCAGGTCAATCGCCCCGCCGTGCGCGTGACACGTCGCGATGGCCGGGTTTGGGTGCGCGACAACGTCGGTCGCGAGTCGGTTTACGATAAAGTCATTGTGGCCGCGCATGCCGATGAAGCGCGCGCGCTTCTCGCCGATCCCACACCGGACGAGTCCGACCTCTTAAGAGCCTTTCAATACCACAAAAATATGGCCACGGTGCATACCGATGCCTCCGTGATGCCGCGAACGCGCAGCGCTTGGTCCTCATGGAATTACCGCGTCGAACGCGACCGTGGAGACGAACGTAGTGCGTCGACGGTTTATTGGATGAACAGCCTGCAAAACGTCTCCGACCGGGAAAATTACTTTGTCTCAATTAACGATCCGGGGGGTATCGACCCCCGCCGGATTTTGCGCCAAATAGCCTATGACCACCCCCTCTTTTCTGTCCCGGCTCTGCACGCTCAGGCGCGTCTCCCAACGCTCAATGAAAATGGCACCACCTACTTCTGCGGCAGCTATTTTCGCTATGGGTTTCATGAAGACGCGCTCGTGTCAGGACTCGACGTTGTTCGGCACTTATCGGGGGGTAACGCGTGATGAATTCTTGCTTGTACGAATGCGACATCATGCATCACCGTCTGGAGCCCAAGAAAAATAAATTCTCCTATCGCTTGTTTATGTTTTATTTCGATCTGGACGAACTCCCCTTTTGGAACCGCACGCTTCGCTTATTTAGCTGGAATGCCGCCAACCTATTTTCATTCCGCGATAGCGACCATCTTGATCGTGGATTGGGACAGACGAAGAAAAATATTCTGCATTACCTGCAGTCTCAGGGTGTGGACCTTTCCGACGGTCGCATCATGCTCTTGACGCACCTGCGGATGTTTGGGTACGTATTCAACCCCGTGTCGTTCTATTTTTGCTTTGACCCTACCGGGAATCCCGTCTGTTCAGTCGCTGAAGTCGGCAATACCTTTGGCGAAAAAAAACCTTATCTGATTATGGCCGGTCGGCAGGCCGGCCAGCCATTCCGCCAACGTATCGCCAAAGATTTCTATGTGTCGCCTTTCATTGACCTCGACACGGAGTTTGATTTCGATCTCTCGCTCCCCGCCGAGCGGCTGGCCATCCATATTGACGATTATAAGGATGGACGACGATTTCTATTGACGTCCTTGACAGGAAAGCGCAAGGCCCTGACGGACGCGCAGCTGGCTGGCTACACGCTTCGGTTTCCGTTTCTCACGCTTAAAATTATTTTCTTGATTCACTGGCAGGCTCTCGTTCTCTGGTTAAAGGGCCTGCCTTTTCTCAAAAAAGCCGATCACCCAGAACTACAGAAAGGGGTATACCATGCCAAGCATTCTTGAACGGCCGCAAATCATGTCAACATCACTGGCGTTGTACAAACCGTTGGATTTTTATGAGGCGATGGTGCTGAAGGCCTTAGCCGGCTTAACGCGCGGATTTCTCCGGCTTACGCTTCCCAACGGTGAGACGTTGGCTGTGGGATCTCCGCAGGCAGATATCAAAGCCACGCTGCATATCCGGGATTGGGCCTTTTTTAAAAAATGTTTCCTGTTCGGCGACGTAGGCTTCGGCGAAGCTTACGTGGATGGCGATTGGGAAACCGACAATATTTCGGAGGTCATTCGCTGGATGATTCTCAATGTCGATAACAACCCATCGATGTCCGGCTCTTCCAACCGCGCCTTGTCGATTAACTGGTTGAGGACTTTTAACAAACTGGCTCATGCCTTCAGGCCGAATACGTATAGCGGCAGCCGGGAGAATATTCGCGAGCATTACGATTTAAGCAACGATTTCTTTAAGCTCTTTCTCGATCCAACCATGACCTATTCTTCCGCCTATTTCGCCGCCGCTGACGAGTCGTTGGAAAAAGCGCAAATCAGGAAATGGGAAAAACTCTGCGAAAAATTGCGGTTGAAACCCGCCGATCACGTTCTGGAAATCGGTAGCGGCTGGGGAGGATTTGCCTGCTATGCGGCCAAGCGTTATGGATGCCGCGTCACGACGATCACCATCTCTCAGAAGCAATACGACTATGCCAAGGTCGAAATACAAAAGGCGGGGTTAGAGTCCCGCGTCGACTTGCGGCTCCAAGATTACCGTCGACTGACCGGAACTTACGACAAAATCGTGTCGATTGAGATGCTCGAAGCGGTAGGGCATGCGTTTCTCGGCCCTTATTTTCAAAAGTGCCACGACCTGCTGGCGCCACAGGGAATCTTGGCGTTGCAAGTGATCACCTGTCCTGATAGCCGCTACGATAGTTTTCGCAAGAGTGTGGATTGGATTCAGAAGCACATTTTTCCCGGCTCTTTATTGCCCTCTGTCGCGGCGATCAATGGCGCGGTGAATGCCACGGGCG
>JBBQYF010000119.1:0-8875 GCA_038208955.1 Elusimicrobiota bacterium | reverse complement strand
AATTGCAGTTGAGCGACTTGCCAAAGTTGTGGATTCCGGCGCGCCAACGGTTTTATGAACTGGCCGAATTTCCTTACCTGGGAACGGGAAAATTAGATTTAGCGAAAGTGCGCGAGCTCGCGCGCGAAAAAGTAAACCAAGAGAAAACGGCGTAATGCCCGGGACCGTATCCGCGGGTAACCGCAATGCACAACATCGCAAAGGCCGAAGCATGACGCGAGTCGCCGAAACCATTAAAGTGCACCGCGTGAGTCTTCATCGCATGCTTCGAAAAAATGGTAATCCAACATTCTGCACATTCCTCCAACTATTAGGCCAGTTCGAAATCCAACTCACGGCCCGCCCTAGTTCACGAGCGGCTTAAAGAAAAACGGTTCATAGTGCTTCGATGAAAGACAGAGAATCCCTCTCGCCGGGGGCGTTCAACGCGACCTGAATCCGACCTTTCGTTCGTTGGAAGATACCTCACAATGCGCTATCCTCTTGCCATGAGCTCTGCGCGAAATAGATATCCGGTCGTCCTATTAATTTGCGCTTTGGTTGTTTCAACCCCATTCATATGGATGTTTTGGCCTACCGTGTTCACGGCGGTATTTAACAGCGTAGGTATGGACGGTGGCCACCTCAACGTTTACAAAGGGGATATCATTTTTTTTCTCGGAAGCATGCGATCCGCGTTGGAAATTTACCGATCCGATCACGAGACGTTTCCTAAAGATATTTATGGCTCGGATTTTTATGGACGATATTTTTTCGAGTCGAACATCCATCGCTTGCGCCGCGGGCTCCGTCCAGGATTACCACCGGAGCAGCATTTATGGCCTTCCAAGAAGATTCGCATGGAACGTGAGAAGATCTATGCCGATTCGGGGCAGTGGATTTATATCAACGACCCCAATAGCCCTAATTTCGGTACCTTTTATATCGATTGCACGCACCAAGACTATGATGATCACGTTTGGAATACGTATTGAGCCGGTCCGCCTGGAAAACCGCTGGGGTCGCACCCTGGAAAGCATTTCGCGAGAGGGCTGAAGAAGAAGCAAAAAAAGCGCCATTCGACGACAACCCGTCACGCCACCGGGCCCGGTTCCCCAATGTCGTGGCTGGTTTAGTTCACCGCCGGACGTAAATCCATATGAATGTGCCGAGCAATCTAGTTTGGATAAGTCAATCGTCTGCCAGTACCGAGGCTTGCTTGGACGCGATGAGGGTTTTATCGGCGGTAAGTAGCGTCAATCCATGGACAAGGGCTGTCGCCATGAGGAAACGATCTGCGGGATCGCGGTGGGGAAGCTTTATTTGGTGAGCCATTAGGGCGATTTCGTTCGTAGGGGGGCTTCTCTCAAAGGGATCTTTTGCTGGGCTTGTAGAATCCAATCCGATGGATTTCCTTCAACAGAAACACTTTTTTTATCGCATAACACCAGGACTTCCCCAACGCTTATCGGCGACAACCATAGTTCATGGCTGGAAGGGTTAGTGTTTTAATCGTGCGTGGGGATAATTTATCGGGGCGGAGCAAGCTTCAAAGCCAAATAGGCCTATCGAAAAGCAGCTTCACTAACGGAGCGCCTTCCAGTCGTCGTCGCTGGTCGCCGGAGATACTATATTTCCAATAATTTTTGCGGTGCCTTTGAGTGATCCCATCCAATGCGTGGGCGGAGGGGGTGGATTGGGCGGACTGACCTCTGCGATAGGTTTTCCAAATCGGGTGATCAGCACTGGCCGCCTGGTTTTTCGAACCCACTCAAGAATAGCCAGACAGGTGGCCTTAAACGTCGAAATTGCGATCTCTTCCATAAGCTATGTAACCATGGTCAAAGACTATAGTCAACTCTTTGTGGCGCCGGATGTCTAGGGCGCCCAGACGTCAAAAAACCCCGAAAGGGATTTCGGGGTTCAATGAAGCTGAGGATGTCAGCTGGGTAAAACTAGGCTTTTCTGACGTTGGCGGCTTTCGGGCCTTTTTCGGAAGGCACGATGTCGAATTCGACCGTGTCATTTTCCGCGAGGCTTTTGAAGCCTTCGCCTTGGATCGCGGAAAAATGCACGAACACATCCGCAGAGCCATCTTCCGGAGTGATGAAGCCGAACCCTTTTGCGTCATTGAACCACTTTACTTTGCCTTTTGTGCTCACGTTGTTGAATACCTCTACTGTTTCTAAAATCCCCGGTGCGTTGGGGGGTCGCCGCTGACGACGGACCGACTTAAGCATACTACATTCACCTTTAAATTCAATGCCTAAATTTGGCGGTTTGATAGAATACCCTAATGCACGAAACCCACTTTGAGAACCTGATGGCGCTCATGGACATTGAACGCGAAGCCGAGCGTTCTGAGAATGAGCGCAAGCTCGAAAAACTACCCGTCCAAGCGCGCGAAGCGCTGGGCAAAACGGTGACGCGACTCGTGCTCGTGCGCGAAGACTTTGGTGTGGGCGGCCATCCCCTTTGGATATTGAACCGGCCATCCGCGGGCGAAGAATTTTCTCCATTCCAAGCGTTGAATCAAGGCGATTTGATTTCTTTGTCGTTTCAGGATCCGGATATTCCTCGGGTCCGCGGCACGCTTTATGATGTCGATCAATATGAAATCACGGTCGCCTTAGATGGCTTGCCCGCGCTCGATGGACCTCCCAAAGGCAAGTGGCAACTGGACGTCCTCGGCAGCGAAGCGACGTACAAGCGCATGAAGAAAGCCTTGGGCGCGGTGATGAAAACCGAGAAAAAGGATGTTTCGCGCCTGCGCGAGATTTTCATGGGGGATGTGGCGCCGGAGCAACTCGAGTCGGAGGACTCACGGCAAGAGTTATCTTTTTTTAACGAGCGGTTGAACAAGTACCAGCAGGAAGCGGTGCGCAAGGCGCTGGCCGCCCGGGATGTGGCCCTCGTGCACGGGCCGCCGGGGACGGGGAAAACAACCGTTTTGGTCGAAATCATTCGCCAAGCGGTGGCCGGTGGGGCGCGCGTTTTGGCGTCCGCTCCGAGCAACATCGCCGTCGATAACATGCTTGAAAAGCTGCTCGACGCGGGCTTAAATGCGGTGCGCATGGGTCATCCTGCGCGTATTCTTGATTCCCTGCGTCACGCCACCGTTTCGGCGCGCGTGGCCGAACACTTGGACCAGCGTCTTATTCAGGAGCTAGACGATCAACGCGAACGATTGATTAAACAAATGCAGCGGGCCCCGGGATCGGAATGGCATGAACGGTCCCAGCTAAAAAAAGAGATCAATGCTCTTTGGCAGGAAGGACGGGATTTAGAATACGCCATCGGTAAGCAGATTCTCGCCGGTGCTGATGTGGTACTCGTGACGCATGGGGGGATCGCTAAGCCGATCTTGAAAAAACCTTTCGATCTGTTAATCATGGACGAGGCTTCCCAAGCGACCGAGCCGCTTTCTTGGGTACCGATCACGCAAGCTAAAAAAGTTGTCTTCGCCGGCGACTCATTGCAGCTTCCGCCCACGATCTATTCGATTGAGGCCAAAAACCGGGGCCTCGGCGTAACCCTCTTTGAGCGCCTCCAGGCTCTCCTTCCTAAAGAGTTCCAGACCCTTCTGCGCATTCAATACCGGATGCATGAAACGATTATGGGTTTTTCGTCGCAACAGTTTTATGAAGGCGCTTTGCAAGCCGATGAGACCGTCCGCGCCCATAGGATTGAAGAACTCCCCGGAGTGGCGGCGGGGCCGCTAACGGGAAAACCGCTGATGTACGTCGACACAGCCGGCGCCGGGTACGAAGAAACCTGGAACGATCTTTTGGAAAGCCGGGAAAACGAGGGGGAGGCGAAGCTTGCCCTTTACTTCTATCGCGAATTGCGCGATGCCGGCGTTCCGGCACGGTCGATCGCCCTTTTAACGCCTTACGTCGCGCAAGCACGGCTGCTGAAAGGTCTTGCCGCCGATCGTGAAGTTGAAATCGGCAGTATTGACGGGTTCCAAGGGCGTGAAAAGGAAGCCATTATCCTGTCGCTCGTGCGTAGCAACCATTCCGGGGAGGTTGGATTCTTAGGAGACACGCGCCGGATGAACGTTGGGATGACCCGCGCCCGCCGCCTACTCATTGTGCTGGGGGATTCCGCCACACTTTCACGTCATCCTTTCTATCTCAAGTTCATCGAGTATGTTGATCGGCATGAAGCTCACCACTCTGCTTGGGAATGGATTGGTCATCAGGCCTAAAGACCCACATCCCACGGCTACGAATTAACCTGTTCGTAATCCCCCGTTAACCCCCATGTAACCATCGGCTGGTAAACTCCGAACATGAAAACCATTCTCCGAAGTCCTAGCAGAGAAATTTCCGCCACTCGGCATTCAGGACGTCCCCTATCCTGGAGTCGTCAGGGACCATCGGTGGCTTTTGGTATCGCTCTCCTATTATCCTTTTTATCCCGGTCGGCCAGTTCTGAAACGCTTTTAGCGAGTTTACAATTTGCCGTCAAGCGTTGGGTCGTCTCGGCCCTGATGCTCGTCGGACTCGTCACTCCGCCTGCTTCTAACCCGGTACCAGAGATGGTTATTGCGCCTGTTGCCGTAAAGCATCATCGGCTTGATGTCGCGCACAAACAGGTCCAGCACAGGGCCGCGATTGCCGTTGCCGAAAACGTGGCGCCTCAAAATTCAATGCGCTTAAGCCCCGTAGGGGTTTTGCGACACTACAATTACACGTTCGAAGGAAAGGCCACCGTTCATGGGCAGGCCTGCCATAACGCCAGCGTGCTGGTGCGCTTAACGAATGGAACAACGAGTGTGACACGCGGCGGCCTTACCGATGAGAATGGATTTTACTCCTTGGAATTGTCGATGGACGCTGCCGCGAACGAACCCGTTGACTGGATGATGACGGCCAAAAATGTTGACGGTGGTAAAGTCGAGTTAATCGGACGCAAAATCGTTACTCGCGAAGAAGACGCGGTGACGGTCGAAAACGTTGTAAATTTTGTCGACGCTTCACCTTCCTAACACCTACCTTTCTCTCGTCTGCCCTTCATAGCATCGCTCATTGCGACGATTGACATCGCGCGGTGGAAGCGCGAGAATCTCTTTATTCGTCCATGCCTAAAACTTTCATCCTCGACACGAACGTTCTAATCCACGATCCTCAGGCGCTCTTTACTTTTGAAGGCGGCAAGGTCGTTATTCCGATGACGGTGGTCGAAGAACTCGACAATTTCAAAAAGGCGAACGACATTCGCGGCCGGAGCGCTCGCAGCGTCTCGCGGTATTTAGACGAATTGCGAATCCACGGAAAATTATCGGACGGGGTTCCACTGGAGCATGGCGGTCAGCTCAAAGTCGAAGTCGAGGCGCGAGCGCCACTTCCCCATGCCTTTGAAAACCACTCGAAAGACAACCGTATTCTGGAAACCGCCTTGGGGCTGGCGAAACAAGGCGAACAGGTCGTTTTCATCACGAAAGATATTAATCTTCGGATCAAAGCGGAGGCCATCGGATTAATCGCTGAGGATTATGAGAAAGAAAAGGTCGAACCCGAAGAACTCTATCTGGGCTGGCGCGACATCCTCCTATTGCCGGAACGCATCGACAAGTTTTTTAAGTCGAAGAAGTTGGAGTGGCCTTCGGCCACACCTTCGGGCACCCCTACTCATCCCGCGGTGGGGCAATCGCCGGCCAGCCATGAAGCGCCTTGGTTGCCGAACGAAATGGCCATCTTGCGCAGCAACGAGGGTGGATCGCAAAGCGCTTTGGCTCGCTATGATGCCAAGAACGAATTACTCGTTCCCCTCGCCTATGCCCAAGCAAAACCCTGGGGATTAAAACCGCTCAATACCGAACAACGGTTTGCGCTTGAACTTTTAATGAACCCTGAGGTCGAACTGGTATCGCTCGTCGGCGTGCCGGGGTCGGGCAAAACATTGCTCGCACTGGCGGCCGGCCTCGAACAAATTTTCGAGGAGAAGCGCTATCGCCGTATGCTGGTCGCGCGACCGGTTATTCCGGTGGGGAAAGATATTGGATTTTTGCCCGGCTCTAAAGAAGAAAAGTTGCACAGCTGGATGGGCGCAATCTACGACAACCTAGAGTTTCTGTTGGATTCGCCTGAGAGCCCGGCGAACGACGAACAGAACGTCCAGTCGCTTTTTGATTCCGGGGAGATTGTGGTGGAGGCCGTTGCTTACCTGCGGGGGCGAAGTTTACCCAATCAATTCATTATCATCGATGACGCCCAAAATCTAACGCCCCATGAAATGAAAACGGTTATCTCGCGCGTGGGAAAGGGATCTAAAATAGTCATTACCGGAGATCCCTACCAGATCGACAACCCCTACCTGGATGCCGCTTCCACAGGCCTCGCCAATTTAGTCGAGCGATTTAAAGGCCAGGCGGTATACGGCCACATGACATTTTCGAAAATTGAGCGCAGCACACTGGCGGCACTTGCTTCCGAATTGCTTTAGCCGTTACTGCTGTAAGCGCGTGTATTTTGATAACCGGCGCGAGCTGACCAAAAAGGCGACAAGACTTTGTGCATTTCGGCCATCAAGCGGAAATCCTCATTCAACATCTGTTCTCGTTCGCTGCGCTCACTTTTAGTTTGCTTCTTGGCGTGGCGTTTCATGATGCTTACCTTCTTTATAGGACCCGTAGGCCGTTTTAATCCGACACTTGTGCTTCCCCTCTTATGACGTTCAAACCCCTGATTTGGTTCCTGGTTATTTTTTTCTCGGGGGTGGTCATTCGCTTCCATGCGTTGGACCGCCAGAGCCTCTGGGACGATGAAATGTCGACTCGGCGCGCCGTAGCCTGTCCTTTGTCTGAAACCTTTGCCTATTTAAAAACATCCGAAGGACACCCTCCGTTGTATTTCCTGCAGTTACGTTTGTGGGACCTTTTCGCTGGATCGGGCCTCCGGTGTCAACGAGCCAATTCAGCTTTCTGGGGAGTCTGCGGAATGCTTTTTCTCTATGGTTGGGTGCGTTGTCTGGGAGGTAATGGCCAAGCCCTGGCCGCCATGGCTCTCTTGGCTTTCTCTCCCTTCCATGTGGCCTATAGCCAAGAATTGCGTTCTTATGCCTTTGGCATCGCTCTCATTCTCGCTACCTTTTGCGTTCTTGAAAAGTACATGGATGAAAAAGAGGAAACAGCGTCCCAAAAGCTCTGTATAGCCTTGGTGCTGTTATGGACGGCCGAGTTATATACCCATTATTGGGCGGCCTTCGCGTTCCTGGCCCAACTGGCCTATGCCTGGACCGGCAAGCGCGGCTCAGGACGCTATCGCCTGATCGGTGCCGCGGCCCTCGCGCTGGCAGCCTTCGCTCCCTGGGTAACCGTCTTGCGACATCAGCTCCAGGTGACGGGTGACCTGGTCTTCTGGGCTGATCCACCCCAGTGGAGTAATTTGGTTAAAACTTTCGGGGCCTACATGGGTCTGCAATTCCGATTTGCGTCGAGTCAGTTTGACTGGCCGGGACCCCCATGGTTGCAATGGCTTCTTGCCGCCTCCCAGGTGGCAGCGCTTGGGCTCGGTCTTATGCAAGCACCGAAGGCCGCGCGCTGGTGGCTAATTGTCGGTTTGGGAACTCCGTTTTTAGTTAGTTTTGTCACCCCCAGCTTGTACCTATGGTATCGCTATCCCGTGCTGGTGTTACCCGCCTTTATCGTTTTAACGGTTTATGGGGCTTATCGTTTCCCGGCCATCTGGCGGAGAATTTTTTTTGCGACCTGGATTCTGGCGGGGGGCTCGGGATCCATGGCTTGCGTCAACCGCTGGGATAAAGCCAATCCAAAAAATGTCGTGGCCTACGTGCATACGCTGGAACAGCCGGGAAGTGTAATCATCCGCCCAGCGTATTTTGCCGACCTCTTCGCCTACTATGACCAAGGCCGCTCCCTGACCGTCGATCAGCACCGGCTCGACACCTTCGCGAAGCGCGAGGCGCTGCGGGGCAAAGAAATTCTTTTGATTTCCTTCGAAGTGCCGTCGGACCCCATCGGCGACGCCTTACGGCGCCAATACCGCGTTGTTTCGGCGCGGTCTTTTCCCGGCTTTGCCGATTTAGGAATCATCGTGTATCAAATGAAATAGTAGCGTCGCTTCGCGAAAGAATTTACGATAGACCAATGAGATTCTTTTGGTGCTTATTCCTGCTCTTGCCATCGGCCTGCGCCGGGCCGGGGCATAGTCACGAGCGTGTTGATGCGGTCTACGACGCCAAAATCTCTTACACGGACCCGATCATTCTCGAGAATGCCCATTTTGATGAACGCCGTTCCGCTTACCTAGCCCTGGTCATTGAGCAGGTGCAGCCGAAAAATTCCAATCCCCGTTACGACATTAAGGTCTATGCTGGCCCGCGTAAAGGTCGGCAAATGATAGTTCCCGAAGAAGGCGTGCTCAGTCTTTGGGTAAACGGCAAACAGATTAATTACACAACGTCGGCGGGTTCGCCCGCCGGAGGGGCCGCTCCCGGAATCCGCGGGGCGCAAGCCGCTTACGTTCTCTACGACGATATTCAGCGCGAAGACCTTGAAGCGATGGCCGCCGCCGCGATGGTGCGCGTACATGTTAAGGGCGAATCGGACAGTTTGACGGGAGACTTTGGTCCGGGAAATTTCAGAACCCTGAAAGAGTTCCTGTCTCATCATGGTAACTCCCCGCAGTAGCCGGATGCATTCATCTCTCCGACCAGCCCAGCGGATTATTTTGTAAGGCCGGCGTCAATGCGCGTCCTTTTTCTTGGTGAAGGAGAGTTGTCCGGGCCCGCCCGGTACCTTGCGGCCGTGCTGACCTGGTGCGGAGCGGTCTTCGATCATCGACCCGATAAATCGCGGATTCCTAAATCCTGGCGCCGCCATAGCTACGACGTGATTATTCTGTCGGATTATCGCTACGCCAGTTTTACC
>JBBQYF010000118.1:0-8877 GCA_038208955.1 Elusimicrobiota bacterium | reverse complement strand
GCACTCTGGCTCATCATCTCGATGAAATCCTGAGCATTCAAACCGAGCGCATCCTGGCGAACGATTTCACCCTGCGCTTTCAAAACCGGTTCTTCCAGATCCTGCGGCATAAGCCGCTGCGCATCCGCCCAAAGAATAAAGTCCTCTTCGAATTCCGGTTGGATGGGTCCACACACCTTCGGTTCAAAGGGGCCTATCTGCCCTTTAAAGCCATCGCGAAACCGCCGCCAAAGCCTCGCCTGCTCAAACCCGTTCAACACGCCACAACAAACCCCCACGTCCCTTACCGATCCCCGCGTACACATCCGTATCGAAGCGGCCAATATGCCGCGCTCTATGAGGCTAGCTCGCGTGCTTAATTCATTAACTTTTCCAACGCGCCGGGGGCACCACGTCAACGACCAACCCCTTCGCTACGGATCACCTAACATCAACACCCACAACCACCGACACCCATGCACTTTCTATATTTCTTATACCCATGCAGTTTCTATTCTCTTGCAACAGGTTCTCTGGCCGCCCGACTCTCCTACGTAGTCTCTTAGTACAATGTATCCCATCCCATGAAATACTACCTCATCACGTACGGCTGGCCGAAGAGTTTTGATGGCACACACTTTGGCAAGCGTGCCGCCATTATCTCGAACAATGCAGAACGACATTTCGCGGATCCAATAGCAGGGAAAGGAGATCTTGAATGAAACCTCCTGAGAAGCTTGACAACGCGAACGTGATTCTTTGGACATGGTCAGGGCCCGATCCGTTCTTCATTATGCCCGATGGGGAGTGTGGAATACCGATCTACGGACTGGCGATTTGCCAATACGCGCATTCCAATACGGTATACAGGCTGTCATGCGATAAAAATTGGCACGTTCAGAATGACTCGGACCACAATAGTGTGGAGGAAGCACGAACTGCTTTAAGCGATCAACATGAAATCTCGAATATTAAGTGGGAAAAATTTTAATGGTCCCGTACTCAACGGCTGTCAACTTTAAGCCGGACCGTTTTCGACACCAGCTGTCGACATGAAATACCACCTCATCACCTACGGCTGCCAAATGAATACCGCCGACTCCCAGGAAATGGCGCGGCCGCTCGAAGCTCGGGGGTTTTTGCCGACGGCGGATATTGATCAAGCGGATGTCATCTTGATGAATACCTGCACGGTGCGCGATCAGGCGGAGCACCGGGCTCAATCCAATTTGGGACGGCTGGAAGGGTGGAAGGCAGCGGATCCGCGTCGCGTATTAATTGTCGCCGGTTGCGCCGCCAGTCGGTGGGGGACAAGTATCCAAAAACGCTATCCGTTTATTGATCTCGTCGCGCCGGCCACGCGTATTGAAGAATTCCCGGATGTGGTGGCGGCGGTGCTTAATGACCGCTGGAATTTTGAGAAAGAGCATGCCTCGGCTTTCGCCGATTCCCCGCTCCTTCATCCTTCCGCGGATAGCGTTGAGTCCACCCGGGTTGATCATCCCTGGTTTGGTCACTCCGATATGGCTTACGTAACGATCATGCGCGGATGCAATTACGCTTGTTCTTACTGCATTGTTCCCCAGGTGCGGGGCCGCGAAAAATACCGGCCGCTCCCGGAGATTTTACAAGAGATCCGCGACAAGGCCGCCCGCGGTCAAACCGACGTCATGTTGTTGGGGCAAACCGTCAACTCCTATTACTGGCGAGCGAGCGATTCCGCCGGAGAGCGCGTACAAGATTTTGCCGATCTTCTGCGCGCGGTGAACGCGCTAGAAGGCGTTCAACAAATCCGGTTTTTAAGCCCCCACCCGCGCCATATGCGCGACCGTGTGATCGATGCGATGACCGACTGTCTCAAAGTCGTGCGCCATCTGCATTTACCGGTTCAGTCCGGGTCAAGCCGCATGCTCACCGCGATGAACCGTCTTTACGGACGCGAAGATTACCTGGCGATTATCCAAAAGCTGCGCCAGCGAATGCCGGAGCTTAAAATTACGACCGATATTATCGTTGGCCATCCGGGGGAGACCGCCGATGACTTTAACGACACGCTCAGTTTGCTGCGCACGGTGCGCTTCGATGGACTCTTTGCCTTTAACTATTCACCCCGTCCGGGCACGGTTTCCGCGACCCAACCCGACGACGTCCCGGCGGCGACGAAAGAACAACGCCTGCAAGAGGTTCTGGCGCTCAACAAACAAATCGTTCTTTCGCCGATGTGATTGGCAGCCCGAGACGAGAGATGTCAACCTTCCCGATGCGCGATCTGAGACGTACCCAACCGACCAGTCGGCGCTGGAACCGTTTGTTGTGGGGAGCGGCCGCGTTTTTTATCCTCGGCACCTTCGTCTATTCCGGCACCGCCTGGCTATGGTTCAGACCCGTCTTGCATAAGACGACTATTAACCGCTATGCCGGCCAATACAAGATCGACCCCCTCTGGGTGATGGCCATCATTAAAGTGGAATCCGGGTTCGAGGCCTCGGCTCGATCAAACCGTGGCGCCGTCGGACTCATGCAACTGCTGCCTTCGACGGCACGTCAGCTGGCGAGCGAAGTAGAGCTGACTGATTACCAAGACAATGAACTGGAAAGTCCGGAGATAAACCTGCATCTGGGAATCTACTATCTCTCTAAATTGCAGACGCTCTTTCCCGACGATGATATTGCGGTGCTCTCCGCTTACAATGCGGGCCCCGGGATCACCCGTGAATGGCATCGGGGCAAACCCGCGCTTGAGTGGAACGACATACCTTACGGAGAGACCAGGCGATTTGTGCGGCGCGTCGATCAAACATACGGATTTCTAAAAATGGTGCAAGGCTGGAAGCATGTCTTTGGAATTTACCATGGGAATTAGCGAAGGCGCCGAATCCACGATGGCTCCCGGCAGTGACACACCGGCCGCACGACCCGCGCAACCCCTTACTCCCCTCATGCAACAGTACCACGAACTAAAATCCCGGCATCCGGATGACGTCCTTTTATTTCGGCTGGGAGATTTTTACGAACTCTTCGACGAGGATGCCCGCCGGGTGGCGCCGATCCTTGATCTGGCGCTGACACACCGACAGCAGGTGCCCATGTGCGGTATGCCGGCCCATGCTGTCGATGGCTATATCGCCAAATTACTGAAGGCCGGCATGCGCGTCGCGATCGCCGATCAAATGGAAGATCCTGAATTGGCCAAGGGCCTCGTCAAACGCGCCGTGGTGCGGGTGATTACGGCGGGAACGCTCCAGGAGGAATCGCTGCTCGTTGCAAAACAGTCGAATTTCTTGGTGGCGCTGGCAATCGACGGAGTCCGTTCGGGTCTCGCCGCGGTCGACTGTTCGACCGGCGAATTTCTGGTCACGCAGATCGACGATGTTTCAGGCTCTTCCGCCGTTTGGAACGAACTGATCCGGCTTTCACCATCGGAAGTGGTGCTCGAAAAAACGCAGGCGCAAGGGGCATTGGGCCAGCAGCTAAAAAAACAGGGCGTCGCGGTCGCCGAACTCCCGGCGATTGATTTCTCCGCCACGATGGCCGAACAGCGGCTCATGCGATTCCTCACCACGCAAACGCTGCGGGGATTCGGTCTGGAAGGGAAATCGGCGTCGACGGCGGCGGCCGGTGCGATCCTGCATTATCTCGAAACCACCCAATGCGGACGCCCGCTAACGCTGCGAACGCCGCGCGTCTACTCGCTCGACGATTATCTCCAGATGGATGAAAACACATTGCACCATCTGGATTTAATTGAACCCTTGTCCGAGCGCCCTTCGCGGAATCTCTTAGCGACCATCGACGAAACGCTGACGCCCATGGGCAGTCGGCTGCTCCGCCGCTGGCTGCTCTACCCTCTACGGGACCGCGCGCGGATTGAAGAACGCCAATCGCACATCGAATTTTATCTCGAGAATAAAGACTATCGCCGGCGCCTGCGCAGCCGACTGCAAGGATGGCCGGACTTTGAACGCATTCTGACGCGCCTCGGCGCAGGCACGCTCTTGCCGCGGGACCTCGCCAATTTGGCGCAGGGTCTTCTTCGCGCCACTGGTCTTTCCCTGGAACTAAAATCCGCCCATGCAGAGGCGACGCGATTAGGCGCGGCTCTCACCTCCTCGCTCACAACGTTGCTTACGTCTTTTCCCGTTGAGCCGGAACTGGCCGCTTTTTTGGACAGTGCCATCGTCGAGGCTCCTCCGGTATTGGCCAAGGATGGTGGTATCATTCGCCGCGGATACGACTCTGAATTGGACGAGATTCGGTCTTGGGTCGACGATGGTAAGAACCGACTTTTGGAACTCGAAATGCGTGAGCGTGAGGCCACGGGTATCGGTTCACTCAAGGTCGGCTTCAACAACATTTTTGGCTATTTCATTGAAGTCACAAAAACGCATCTGGCCCGCATTCCCGCGCACTACACGCGCAAACAAACCACCGCCGGGGGAGAACGTTTCATCACCCCGGAATTAAAAGAGTTCGAACATCGGATTCTGGGATCTCAAGAACGCGCCCTTCGCCTTGAACTCGCGCTTCTTCAAGGCATTCGTGAAGAAATTCTCAAGAAGCAAGTAGCCCTGGCCGGCATGGCGCAAACTCTGGCCGAACTGGACGCGTTCCTCGGCTTAGCCGAAGTCGCCGAAAAAAAACGCTACGTCAAACCCTTTCTCGACGATTCGGATTCGCTGACCATTCGCGACGGCCGCCACCCCGTGCTGGAAGATTTACTGCCGGCCGGAACGCTCGTCCCGAACGACACCGACTTAAATGGGCGGGATAAACAAATTGTCGTTCTGACCGGACCGAACATGTCGGGGA
Organism: Elusimicrobiota bacterium; assembly: GCA_038208955.1. GTDB lineage: Bacteria > Elusimicrobiota > Elusimicrobia > 2-01-FULL-59-12 > 2-01-FULL-59-12 > JBBQYF01. Next base: position 4,089 of record JBBQYF010000118.1, on the reverse strand, counting down.
AATCGACCTACTTGCGCCAAACGGCTTTGATTGTAATCTTGGCCCAAATGGGTTCTTATGTTCCCGCCGCCGAAGCGCGCATCGGAATCGTCGACTGCCTCTTCACGCGCATCGGCGCCTCCGACCGCTTGCTTGAGGGCGAATCCACTTTCATGGTGGAAATGGTCGAGACCGCGCGGATTTTGAATCATGCCACCCCGCGAAGTTTGCTGATTCTCGACGAGGTGGGCCGTGGCACGTCGACTTACGACGGGATTTCGATCGCTTGGGCTTGTCTTGAGTATCTGCACCGAAGTTCGGAAGGCCGTGGATGGAGCACCCCGAGCAAGGATCTCGCGGTTCGGCCAACGGCGTTAGGCCCCAAGGTATTGTTTGCAACCCATTACTTTGAATTGACCCAGTTGGCCGAACAGATGCCCGGCGTTCAAAACGCCCATGTCACGGCGCGCGAGTGGGGGGATCACGTGGTCTTTTTGCATAAAGTAGAGCCGGGCCCAGCCGATCGGGCGTATGGGATTCACGTCGCGCGTTTGGCCGGCGTGCCTGCCGCCGTGTTGAAACGGGCCAAGGCCTTGCTTCGCGGATTTGAGGCTTCGGGCGTGGCAACCAGCCGTGCCAGAATCTTAAGTGCCGACCAACCGTTGCTCTTTGACGCCGTTTCAACGGCGCCTTCGGAAAATGATAGGCTTATGGCGCTTCTAGCCGACGACTTGCGCATGCTCGATCTCGACCGTATGACGCCACTTCAGGCGCTTGCCACGCTTCATGAATTTAAGGATCGCATCAAGGGGGATTGACGCTATGACACCTACTGAAGAACGACGCAAGCACCCGCGGCTGCCACTGCACTTAAGCGTCGCCAAGCTCGTGGATTTCAAATTTGAAGGCTCAGACCACCCGTCTCCAGCCGTAATTGTGGACTTATCCGCAGGCGGCCTGTCGATGATTTGTTTTGCGCTTCCCAAATTGTCTAACCAAGTCACGTTCCGTTTAGACTTGCCGGGCGTCGTCAGCGCGCGCATTCACGGGCGCGTGATCCGCGCGACGCGCAAAGGGGAAACCTACCGCGTCGCCGTCGAGTTCAGCGAATTCCGTGAAGAATGGTCGCACATGATCAGTAAATTAATTAAGTCCTACGACGATTGCCAAGACCGCTGGAATCAGGGTGACCGGAAGCATTGCCCGAGCGAATGCGCCTACCACAAAGCCTTCCCTAAAGACGAGGCCTAACGATTGGCCCGAATCGAGAAGCTTCCCGAATCTTTGATTCGTTTGATTGCCGCCGGCGAGGTCGTCGAGCGCCCGGCCAGTGTCGTCAAAGAATTATTAGAAAATAGTCTCGACGCCGGCGCGAGCCGGGTCGATTTGGACATCTGGGGCGCAGGCCGCACGCGCATCCGCGTTGCCGACGACGGCGAAGGGATGTTGCCCGAGGATGCCGAACAATCGATCGACCGTCACGCCACGTCCAAACTTCGTTCTTTTGACGACTTGCAGTCTCTCCACACCTTTGGTTTTCGCGGCGAGGCGCTTCCCTCGATCGCCGCCGTCTCACGACTGTCGCTTTCCACGCGCGCCGCGGGTCAAGCCGAAGGCCTGGTCCTTGCCCTCGAAGGCGGCAAAGTGCTTTCGCGCCAGACCACCGGCCGCCCGTATGGAACCACCATCGATGTGCAGGACCTGTTTTTTAACACTCCCGCGCGCTCGAAATTTTTAAAACGCGATAACACGGAACGCACACATATTTTGAAAACGATTCAAGAACTCGCGCTCGTGCATCCGCGCGTCCACTTTTCATTGACGATGGACGGGAAATCCCTGTTGTCATTGCCTGCCGCGGACGAACTGGCGGGCCGTCTCTCAGACCTTTGGGGACTGGCGGTTATGGAAAAACTCCTGCCCTTGGTATGCGCGCAAGGACCTTGCGGCCTCCGTGGCTTCGTCAATGCGATTCCGGGCCATCATCCGACAAAGGCTTATCAAATTCTTTTTGTGAATAATCGTCCAGTCCAGCAACGCATGCTAACCCACGCCATTTACGAGGCCTATCACGAATGGTTGCCCGTGTCACGGCACCCCGTCTTCGCCTTGTTCGTCGACATCGATCCATCGTTTGTCGACGTCAATGTTCATCCCAGCAAACGCGAAGTGCGCTTTTCGGACGAACGAGCGGTGTACGATCTTCTTTATTCCAAAATTCGACTTTTATTTAAGGGTAACGCGGATTCACCATCCATGGATGGACGGCCTGGAGTGCGATGGACGAATGCCCCTTCCCAGCCGTCGCTAGCAACCGTCGCGGAGGCGCTCGCCTTGCAGATGCCCATGTATACAGCGGACGCGCCACTCCGTGGAAGCAGTCCATCAACGTTGTCGCAATCCATGTTGGCCGACGCCCCGGCCGTGGCGCGGTCATTCGACGATTCCAATCTGCGTCTGCTTGGGATTTTTAACAAGTTGTATCTGTTAGCCGAGCAAGGGGATGAATTATTGCTGATCGACCAACATGCGGCCGCCGAGCGCGTCCTTTATGAAAAATTTCTAGCCGGCGCGAGTACCGAGAACGCGCCACGCCAGCGTCTCTTGACGCCCTTTATTTGGAACCTGCCGCCGGATCAAGCCGAGACAATCCGGGCCTTTTTACCGACGCTAGAGCGCTTAGGATTTGGTTTGGATATTTTTGGGCCGCAAAGCTTTGCGCTGAAGGAATGGCCGGCGCTGTTGCCGGAGCTTCGTCATGCCAAACGATTCCTCGAAATATTGCTCGAGGCTCTCCAACATGAAAACCCGCATGGCCCCGAGGAAGCCCAGCATGAAGCGGTGGCGCGGGCCGCTTGCCGAGCAGCGATCAAAGCGAACGATTCCGTGGGCACAGCCGAGGTGGCGCAGTTGCTCAAAGATCTGGCGGCCTGCGAGCGTCCAATGACTTGTCCGCACGGGCGCCCAACGCACATCCGTTTGCCCCTGGGAGAGCTCCACCGCCGCTTTCGACGTACGTAGATTCCCTCGAGCGCCCGCCGCTAGCCACCGTCGGCGCTAGTATTTAATCCCGACTTTAAAACAGATGGTGTAGATCTTGAGCAGGCTTGAAATGCTGGTTTGCCCTGTCGCGGCTTGTCCTTCTGGGGTGAGATCAAAATATTGTTTGAGCGATGTCTGGTATCGACCTTCGATGCCAAAAACGAGGGTCTGAGTTAAGTCGAGATCCAAACCCAAGCCTCCCGCGAAACCGAGCGTCGACTTCGCCGTAGACAGAAAAGTGCGCTGTTCGGCGGACGCGCTATCGTTCCAAAGCCCCGTGGGATAAGCGGTGATCGATAATGAATTGCGCACCCAGCCGATCCCGCCGATCACGTAAGTCACGAGTTTAGAAGAATGGGGAAAATCGATTCGACCCAAGATCAGCACTGACGAAGTCTTTGCGGCGAGGGTCGATTGGGTATTCCTGATGAAACTCCCGGAGGTGTTGTCGCCGGAGCGATATTGACCGCCTCCCAACCCGAGATAGGTTTGGCGCGAAGCCAGATGCAATATATCGGCCGACCAAACGTTCCCGCTGCTCCCCAATTCATCAGAACTATTACCCACCGACACCGTGGCTTGGGGAACTCCATGACCCCAGTTAAACTCCACCTGATTCTCAAAGGACCAGGCGGGCGCCGCGAGGAGCAAGGTAACCCAGATCCATTTCATTTTAATTCTCAGGGGTGAAAAGGCTGCTGTCTTGGTCGGCAAATTGGAGCGCGGCCACAATCACGAGGGAACGTTCCGCATCGAGATCCGCCGCCTGAGGGCCGTCCTCAATCCGGTCCGCGAGTAGGAATCGCACGGGGGTCTGGTTTGTTCGGTGCAGGAGACGGTTCAGGCGGCCGAGAATATCGGCCGTTCCTGCTTTTAAAAAAGCGGAGTTTTCGTCGAACAACATTTCGGCGTGCAAAGTCACCTGTGTCCCCGACGGCGTTTCGCTGACTTCAAGCGGATTACCGACAGCCTGGCCGTTGAACACAAGTCCGGCCTTTTGCTTGGCATCGGCGGCGGCCTGACTCGCCATCTGCGCGCGAATGGTCGAGAGATATTGATCTTTATCCA
>JBBQYF010000117.1:0-8892 GCA_038208955.1 Elusimicrobiota bacterium | reverse complement strand
ATCAATCAGTTCCATGCAACGGATTTTTGGGCAGCCCGTGATGGTGCCGCCGGGGAAGCAAGCTTGCACGACGTCCCGCCAGGTTTTTCCCGGCAGCAGCTGACCGCGGACGTCGGACACGAGATGCACGACGTGCGAATAAATCTCTGTCGTGAGCGATTCGGCGACCTTGATTGAACCCGGTTGGCATACGCGTCCCAGATCGTTTCGTTCCAAATCGACCAACATGACATGTTCGGCTCGTTCCTTGGCATCGTTATAGAGAGACGCGCGAATATTTTCGTCGTCCAAGGCATCGGAGCGGCGAGGATAAGTGCCGGCGATCGGCCTGGTTTCAATTTGATCGGCTTCCTGGCGTAGCAGCAACTCCGGCGAGGCACTGACCATCCAGCGCGAACCGGACCGCCACAACGCCGCATAAGGCGAGGGATTGATATCGGCGAGTCGCTGATACAGCGTCCAGGGATCCCCTTCCCAGGAAGCTGAAAACGTCTGACTTAAATTGCATTGATAGAGCTCTCCCGAAGCAATAAATCCTTTCGCGCGCCGAACCATTAACTGGTAGGCCGTTTCAGAGCGGTTGGAGCGGACTTCTCCCGAATGAAACGCACTCCAGGTTTTGTGTTGCCGGATGGCCTTTTGCACATCGACGGCATAGCGTCTCAATCGGTCTTGAGCCGCCCGATAAATTTTCTCGAGTTGTTGCGGGGATTGTGATTTTCCGGCGGGAAGTAACACGGTATGGACCAGCCACAACCGGCGGCGGGCATGATCGACGACGGCCACGGCGTCATAAACCCCAAATTCAAACTCGTTAAAGTTTTCGGTCGCAAGCGACGGCGCTTTGCTCCGCCGACCGGCAAAAAGACCACCCATTGCGGGATCCATATAGCGCGCGCTTTCGTAACCCAGGTAACCGACGGCCCCTCCCCAGAAAGGCGGCAATGCATCGACATGGGGTCCACGAAAATGCCCGAACCAATCCTGAAACCGGTCGAGCGGGTTACCAATTTTTAGCGCGTCATGGCGCGAGCCCCCGGGGGCGTGATAGCGAACGGTCAGCGAACTTTTTTGCGCCTCGACACTATACCGGGGACTGTCGAGGGCAATATAGGAATAGCGCGCCTGCGGCCCGGATGAAGCGCTATGCAGAAAGAAAAATTTTTGCTGCGCCCCGACGAGACTATGCACCCATTCCAAGAGATCGGTTCCCGGCAATTCAGGCTCAATCCATAGCGGTACCGCCTGATAATGGCTCGTCCAGCGCGCAAACTGGGTATAGGAGGGAAACATCGTTCAGCCTCCCACGTCTCCGGCCAGCGAGCGCATCACGAGCCCCGTGGCCAGCTTCGGATAGAAATAAGTCGACTTTTGCGGCAGACGTCGACCCGAACGACAAATTACGGCAAACGCTTCCTTGTCCGGCGGTGGAAGCAAAAACACCGCATTGCATTCCCCGCGCTGCAGCGTCAACACCATGTTCCGCGGATCCTGGCCGTAGCTAATGTTTTCCAGCGGAACGTCGTGCAAAATCTGTTCATGAAGTGGAACCACCGGCATGATCAATTCGTTTTTGTTTTTCGGACGCATCCAGATTAATTTACCACCTTCGATCACCGCACCCAACGAAGTGCCCTCTTTATTCGACCGCAAGCGCGAGAGTAAGGCATTCAGACCGGTGACGCGCTGCAGGATAAAGTTTTTTTCCAGACGTTCTTCCCATGCTTCCCAAGCCATGCTGGTACGGACGGCGCGGTGCGTGGGTTGGATGACGAGCCCCGGATCGGCCAGCGGGCACAGGAAGGTCATCACATACCGGTAGGCGCGCTTGCGGGTGTTGGCCGCGCGGTCCCGGCCGCGTTTTTCTTCGGCATAGTTCCAGGCGGTCTCGTAGCGGTGGTGACCGTCGGCGATCAGCACTTCTTCTCCGCGCAATACGCCGCTTAAAACTTTAATCGCTTCCGCGTCATCCCAACGCCACAACCGATGCGTGACGCCGCGGTCGTCACGGCTGATGATCAGCGGCTTTTCCACCATGCGTTTGGACAACAGCGTTTCGGCTTTTTTCTGGCGGTCAAAAAAGATTCCGAAGATCGGACTTATATTGGACGTCGTGGCGCGCATTAGTTTGAGACGGTCTTCTTTATGTTTGGGAAAAGTTTGCTCATGCGGCCGGACCCGCCCTGCGCCGGGTTTTTCCAATCGCAACGCTGCAAAAAAACCACGCCTCGCGTAGGCGGCGGAGCCCACGGTGAAGCGTTGTTCATAGCCATAAAAAGCCGGCCGTTTGTCCGGCACGATGACGCGTTGGTTTTGCCAGCGGCTCCAGAGCTGCGCGGCGTTGGCGTACCGGTCCACGCTTCCATGGGCCAAGGGCAACTCGATGCGAACAATGTTCTGGACGTGGCGTTTCAGGAGCTTATCGTATTGGGGGACGCTGATCACGTCGTACGGGGGGCAAATGGCCAGCGAAAGATTCGATACTTTCGACGGATTATAGCGGAGCGCCGGGAACGGAGCGATATCAACCATGAGATCCTTTTTCTCTGCGACGATACGGATCATCGGTAAACCGATGACCATGGCAAGATTCTAACACAAAGTATTCAGCCGATTTGCCGGTCGGGGCGGCGGATTGGTTTTATCATGAGAGCGGCAACTTTTGAAACGCCTTTTCGATGGCTGCAAGCGCTTTGGCCAACACCGGTCGGCTATGGGTCGTCGACAAAAATGACGCCTCGTATGGAGACGGCGGCAGATAGACGCCCTTTTCCAGAAGCGCATGAAAAAAGGCGGAATAGAGTACAGGGTTGGAACGCTGCACGCTCGTCAAGTCAACGACCGGCGCATTATTGAAGTAAAGAGTCCAAAGCGAGGCGACGCGGTTGATGCGAATGCTCAGCCCGGTTTCTCGCGCCAAGTCCTCAATTGCCTGTACAAATTTAGCGGTTGTTTGTTCGAGCAGCTTATAAGGATTGCGTGATTTCAAAATCGAGAGCGTGGCCAGGCCGGCCGCGACGGCTACGGGATTGCCCGAGAGAGTTCCCGCTTGGTAGACCGGTCCCATGGGTGAAACCCAGTCCATAATGTCGCGCCGGCCTCCATAAGCCGCGAGCGGAAGACCTCCGCCGACAATCTTCCCCAGACAGGTTAAGTCGGGCGTTATTTTATAGAGGGCTTGTGCGCCCCCGAATGCGACGCGGAAGCCCGTGATCACTTCATCAAAAATAAGTAACGCTCCGTAAGCGGTGGTTACCGCACGCAACCCTTCAAGAAAACCGGGTCGGGGAGCTACCACCCCCATGTTGGCGGCTACCGGTTCGACGATGATCGCCGCGATCGCCTGGCCTTCGCGTTGAAACAATTCACGTACGGCATCCATGTCATTGTAGGCAAGCACCCGCGTTTTTTGCGCGAGTGCCGCCGGGACGCCGGCCGAATCCGGCGTGGACAGCGTCAGAGCGCCGGAGCCACCTTTAACCAAGAGGGAATCGACGTGTCCGTGGTAGCAGCCGGCAAATTTGACCAGCACATCGCGCTGCGTCGCGGCGCGGGCCACGCGAATAGCCGACATCACGGCTTCCGTGCCCGAATTGACCAAGCGCATTCGGGCCATCGAAGGAAAGGCTTTCTGGATTAATTGGCCGAACTCCAGTTCCAAAGCGGTTGGAGCGCCGTAGGATAACCCACGACGTGCCGTGCGCGCCACCGCGCTCGTTACCCCCGGCGCGGCATGGCCCAGAATCGTCGCACCCCAGGAGTTGCAAAAATCAATGTAACGCTGGCCGTCGGCATCCCAAATCCATGGACCGGCCGCACGGGCCATAAAGCGCGGCGTGCCGCCGACCGATTTGAAGGAACGTACAGGAGAGTTTACCCCCCCGACAAAGATGTCCTGGGATTTGCGAAACAACAGTTCAGATTGGTGAGGTTTCATTGAAAAATCGAACCGATTTTTCGGCATTGCTGTGAACGGGGTGGATTCTAGCATTCTCGGGCTTCCTTGACAATGCCGTCGGAAAATCCTAGAATTTTTACCAATCCACTCGCTCAGGGATCTCCCTAAATTCTACAAATTTGCTCTATATTTCAATATGATTTCAGGTGTCTTATTCGATTTTGGCGGGACGTTGGATGCGGACGGCCTGCATTGGTTAGACCGGTTTTTTCATATTTATGAAAAAATCGGGCTTTCTCATATCGACCGTAAGAATGTCAAAGAGGCCTTTTACTGGGCCGACGGACAAGCCGATAAGGAGCCGGAGATGGCCAGCGCTCAGATGCGCGATATGATGAATCGCCATGCTCGCTGGCAGTTCCAAAAGCTGGGGCTCGTTAACCCCGAACTCGAATTGCAGCTCGCCGCCGCCTTTTACCGACCCGCCGAGAAAATATTGCATCGCAATCGCCTGGTTTTGGAAAAATTGAGTTATGCCGGACTTAAACTTGGGGTCATTTCAAACTTTTACGGCAATGTGGAAACGCTCTGCAAGGAATTTGGATATCTGCCCTATATCAGCGTCATTTTGGATTCTAAAGTCGTCGGCCTTTCTAAACCGGACCCGAAATTTTTCGCGCTAGCGCTAACAAGGCTGGGGCTGGCCGCCAGCGAAGTCGCCATGGTCGGAGATTCCTACGAACGCGATATCTTGCCCGCTAAAGCGCTGGGCATGACGACCTACTGGCTGGTTGGGGACCAACTTAAATCGCCTTCTGAGCCCGCGAAGGTCGATGTCATCTTGCGCAGCCTTGAAGATCTGCCGAAAGAGGTTCTCCCCCGGGCAACTAGGAGCGAGGCATGAAAGGGGGCATTATCGCCGCGGGCTGGGGCGAGCGGCTGGGCCAGAAAATTCCCAAAGCCCTCACACCCGTGGGTGGCCGCCGGTTAATCGATTTCGCTCTTGACGGTCTCGCCGCGGCTGGGGTGGATGAGGTCACCTGCATCGTTAATGACGCGGCGGCCGATGTACCGGCCTATGTCGCTCAATCCGGCCGTTCACTGGCTATCGACTGGATCGTTCAATCAACGCCCTCGTCCATGCATAGCTTCTTGATAGTGCTCGAACGTTTGGCGCGTCATGGGGCCGGACCGTATTTGATGACGACGGTCGACTCGGTCGCGCCGGCCGCGGTTTATCGGCAATTCTTCGAGACATGCCGGTTGTTTGGACCGGCCGATGTCATTCTCGGCTTAACCCGTCACATCGACGATGAAAAACCATTGCGGGTGGCGATGCGCGGTGAGGAAGGCACGGGTCTTTTGCCGGAAAAGGTCGGGAAAAATCCTGACGCTTTTGAAATCATCGCCCTGACAACCAACGGATTCGAAAGCGAATATGTCACATCCGGTTTTTATTGCGTCCGAACGTCGATCCTCCGGGAAAAGGAAACGGCATTGGGGGGCCATTATTCGGCCCTGCGGCAGTACCTTGGCCTTTTGCTGAAGCAAGGCTATCGCTTTTATGGTGCGCCGCTTCCGTCCGTGGTTGATGTCGACCGTCCTCAGGATATTCAGATCGCCGAAGCGTTGTTAGCCAAGCCCCACTAGGAGCCGCCATGTTTCTTGGGATTTATCGTGAACCCGAATATTCGCCAGGACGGCACAGCAATAATGACGCCGTCATTTTGCGCTTAGTCGGCCAGGCTTTGGAGCGCTACGGCGTCCCCGCGCGTCTGGCAACGCTGGATGAAGCCCGCCGCCTCTGGAAGGGCGATGATTTAATATTTTCGATGTGTCAGGGACCGGCGGCCCTGGCTGAACTTAGCAGTTGGAAAAAAGACGGGGCATTGATTTTGAACGATCCCGAAGCCTCGCGCCGAACTTACCGTGATCAACTCTGCTCCACGCTGCGCGAAAAGGATCTCGGATTTCCGCATAGTTTTTTTGTAACGACCGACCCGGGAGGAGGGGTGGAAGGATGCCGCTTTCTTTTTGAACCCGACGGCGCTTGGTTGAAACGCCCGGATGTCCATGCCACGCAATCCGGCGACGTCGTTTACCTACAAACCTTCGAAGACCTCGCCCCGGCGCTCGAGCGTTTCCGCTCGCGTGGCCTTACCACGGCCGTGGTGCAAAAGCATTGCGACGGCGATGAGGTCAAATTTTATGCCGTCCGGGGACGCCGTTTATTTTGGCCCTATTACCCCAAAGACTCCCATGGCTATCCCTTCGAGGAACAAACATTGCTGAACATGGCTGAGCGAGCGGCCGAAACACTCGACTTAGGCATCTACGGGGGTGACGCGATTATTGCGCCCGATGGAACAATTACTTTAATCGATTTAAACGACTGGCCCTCGTTCGCGCCCTGCCGTGGCGCGGCGGCGACCGCCATTGCTAAGTACTTAAAGGAAACACAACATGCCCTCCAACAGCATCGACCCGCCACCAGCGCCCGTTAGCTTATCTCAAACCGGTTGGCCCGGTCCCCAGTCCGTTGCCTGCTTCGACGAAGAGCAACGATACATTGCGCCCGGCATTCAAAGTATCGCCCTGTTATCGAAATTAACGATTGCCTCGGGCAAAGGGGCCTGGCTGACCGATATCGATGGCAATCGTTTTCTTGATTTTAACGTCGGGGTATCGGTCGCCAGTCTCGGCTATTCGCATCCCGCCTATATTGCCGCCATGCGCGAGCAGCTGGATAAAGTGGTTGTCGGAAGCTTTACCACAGAAACACGCTTAAAACTGCTGAAACTCATTGCCTCCTTGGCGCCAGGGAATCTCAAGCGTACCCAGCTCTTCAGCGGCGGAGCCGAAGCGGTGGAAGCGGCCATTAGGCTGGCGCGGTCGCATACGAAAAAAACAGACGTGATTGGTTTTTCTGGGGGCTTTCATGGCAAAACGGGCGGTGTCCTGCCGCTCTCTGACGTGGATTGGAAAACGCAAATCGGTCCGCTGGCGCCGGGCATGCATTCCACCCCCTATCCAGACGTCTACCGATTTTCGGGAACTCCCGAAGAATGCCTCGCCGATGCGTTATCCCACTTGCGAAGCCGGGCATCGGCGCTGGAAGGTAAATTGGCGGCGATCATCGCCGAACCGATTCAAGGCACGGCCGGCAATATTGTCCCGCCCCCAGGGTTTATTCGCCAAGCCCGCGACATCGCGCATGAACATGGCGCGCTTTATATTTCAGATGAAATGATTTGCGGCTTTGGCCGCACTGGAAAAATGTTTGGCTGCGATCACGACGGGGTGGAGCCTGACATCTTGACGATTGGCAAAGGCATGGCCTCGGGTTATCCCGTTAGCGGCGTGATCACGACCGATGAGCTGGCTCTGGCCAAACCCTGGTCCGAGCCCAGTGCGTCCTCGTCTAGCTATGGAGGCAATCCTTTGGCCAGCGCCGCCGCACTCGTGACCATTCAAACGATTGTCGACGACAAGCTGGTCGAACAAAGCGCCCGCGTTGGAAGCCTGTTGCTGAAGGCGATGCAGCGTCTGAAGGACAAATACGATTTCATTGGCGACGTTCGCGGGCGCGGATTGCTCATCGGTTTCGATCTGGTGTCTGATCGACGCACGAAGGAAAAAATGCCTAAGCCGGTATGCGAGACTTTTTTTTACGAATGCCTGCGCCGTGGCCTGGTGATGATGGGTTATGCGCCCCGCGTGCGCATTCATCCCCCCCTCACGCTCTCCGAGGCCGAAGCTCTGGAAGGTGTGGAGCGTATCGACCAAGCGCTTGCCGCGGTCGCTCCCCGATTAGCCGCCCGATGAGCAAGCTCCGCGGCGCTATTATAGGGTTCGGCAACATCGCCGAGAAAGGCCATTGGCCAACGTATGCGGCGACGAGCGATGTCGAAATGGTGGCGATGATGGACCCCTCCCCCGCCAGGCAAAGCGCCGCGAAGGTACTGTCCCCGACGATCCGCTGCTACACTTCCGTCGATGATTTGTGGCGCGCCGAGAAATTGGATTTTGTCGATATTTGTACGCCGCCCGCCTCGCATACGCCACTCGCCCTGCAAGCCCTTGAGCATGATTGTCACGTTCTGTGCGAGAAACCTCTGACATTGAGCGAGACGGATTATGGCGCGCTAGCGGAGGCGTCAAAAAAACAGGACCGCGTTGTGTTTACGGTTCTCAACTGGGCGCATGCGCCCATTTATCAAAAAGCCTTTTCCTTGATTCGGGACGGCCGTATTGGTCCCGTATGGCGTGCCGACTTTTTCACGTTACGCAACTCTCATTGCAAGGGAGTGGGTTCCGGCGCGGACGTCGCGGGCGGGGCTAGCGAAGATTGGCGTAAAAATTCTCTGCTCGCCGGAGGCGGCATCCTCATTGATCATGGCTGGCACTCTTTTTATCTGCTGATGAATTTGATGGGGGCCGAACCGGAACGCTTGACCGCCGTTCTGCGGATGGGTTCGGGGGGATTGGAAGAAGTAGCCGAAACGCTTGTGCAATTTCCACAAGCCAGCGGGTCTATTTTTCTAACGTGGCGGTCCCCTGTGCGTCGCAATTCGGCTTTTATTCAGGGAGAAAAAGGCACGCTGCTGTTGGACGACGACCGCTTGCTCCTCGTGGCGACGGATGGTGCGCGTGACGAATATCGGTTCGAGACACCGCTCTCGGCGGGATCGCATCATGCCGATTGGTTTACGTCCATTTGGGCGCAATTTTTAGGGGAAATTACCGACCGCCAGGTTCGCGGCCAAAACTTTCGCCAAGCGGGCTGGTGTTTAGCGCTGACCACCGCGGCCTACGCATCCGGTCGACAAGGGGTGAGCGACAGGCCCGTTGTTTTTCCCCCACCCACGGCCGCGCTCGTGTCCCGCTGACTTAGCTGTATCGATAATTAAAAATTTTCCGCAAAAGTGTTTGCTCTCCTTGGTAGGTCACTTCTTCCAACATGGCGTTGAACGCATCGCTTAGGCTGCTTACCG
>JBBQYF010000116.1:0-8903 GCA_038208955.1 Elusimicrobiota bacterium | reverse complement strand
CCCCTCCATAACCGCTGCCGCAGAATTGGATGTCCCTAAATCACTACCAATAATTTGTGCCATGACACGTCCTCCTTGATGACTTATGAATTTGGATTATCGGCCGCTGGTCTCGCCACGCCGACCCGCACCCGGCTGGGGCGAAGGACGCGACCACCAAAACTGTAACCCTTTTGCAATTCTGCTAAAACCATTCCGACATTCGCATCGTCGGTTTCCTCTTGTTCCACCGCTTCGGCATTGTGTGGATCGAAGGGTTTACCGATGGTCTCAATCGGTTCAAGTCCTTCGGCCTTGATAAACGCCGAAAAATTCTTGTGCAGAAATTCCAAGCCCTGCTGGACCTGGCGCATGTCGCGGGCATGCTGCACCTGGGCCATGGCCTGCTCGAAAATATCGACGAGGTTCAGCAGAGGAAATAAGATTTCCTGCTTGCCCCAGAGCCGTGCTTCCGATTTTTCTTTTTCGGTGCGCTTCCGGAAATTTTCGAATTCGGCGCGCAGGCGCAACAACTGATCGTAATAATCGGCGGCCGACTTCTTGGCCTCTTGCACCGCTTGCTGCAGGATCGCCAGTTCGGATAGCTTTTCCTCTAACTCCGGGGGCACCGCAGGGATCTGGTCACTCATATTGCCCCATTTTCGTCAGCATCTGGTTTACGATTTTCGTCACGCCTTCGACGAGGGCGATCATCCGCCCATACTCCATCCGACGTGGCCCCATTATCCCCAGCACACCGACTGTGGCGTCACCCATTTTGTAAGTAGAAGAAACCAGCGAAACGCCACGAAGTTCCTGTTGGTTATTTTCCGCGCCAATCTTCACGCTCAATCCCTCTTTCTTCATCGCCCGCTCCAAAACCTGGGTGAGAAGATTTTTTTGTTCAACAATTTTCATTAGACCGGTCAGCTGTCCAAAATCATTGTCTTCCGGAATCCTAAAAAGATTTTCACGTCCACCGACGTAAACCTCGGCGCCCACATCGCCCAAGTCGAAGGCATCGCGCATGAGATCTTTGGCTAGCGCGAACGCTTCGATGTGCTCACGTTGCGCCACCTCGATGTGATGCAAGATCTGGGTCCGCACTTCCGAGAGCGGCATGCCTTGCAAGCGGTCGTTCAACGTGTCAGAAATAACCGTCAAACTCTCCGGCGGCAGCGGACGCTTCATCGTGACCACCCGATGACGAATAAGTCCGCTTTGCGACACCACGACAACAAGAATCTGCTCAGTTCCCAAGGGAATCAGTTGCAACCGGCGCAATAAACTTTTATCAAGCCTCGGTGATAATACGACACCCGTATGTTTGGAAAGTGACGACAACATGTGAGACGTCGAAATCATGAGATCTTCAAGTTCTTTGGTCCGCATCGCATATTCTTTGCGAATCTTCTCTTCATCATTGGCGGCCAACGATTGGACTTCGAGCAGCGAATCGACATAAAAGCGATACCCTTTGTCGGTCGGGCTTCGGCCGGCGCTCGTATGAGGCTGAATCAGGTACCCTTCTTTCTCTAAGTCGACGAGAAGATTGCGAATCGTTGCCGAGGAGAGGCCAAAATTGTACTTGTCGACAATCACTTGGGAGCCGACCGGCTTGCCCGTACGGACGTAGTGATAAATCAAAGCTTGGAGAAGCTTTCGTTTGCGATTTTCGGTCGTTGCGGGGTTGAGAGTTCTCATAAACAACTAGCACTCCATAACGAGGAGTGCTAATACTATACACGTTCGCTTGGTCGAAGTCAATAACATGAAACAGATTGAAAAAGCGGCTGGATTATGACTTTTGGTTTTCAACTGCTGGGGATCGGAACTTGAGAATACCACGGACCCAACCATCCCATCCTGCCAGCATAATCATTGATCCCGGTTCTTGCTCCCACTTTCGGGCCGTCACTTCTAATATATCCGGGATATTAAGGCCACATTCCTGAATAAAGCTACGGTTACCTTGAATGACCGCTCGGGGGTGATGTTCTCCAGCCAATTCTAGCAATCCCCCCAATCCGCGACCCGCATATTCCTGAAATCCTTTGACCTCTAAAATCGTCATCCCGTTCAAACGAGCGACGCGCTGAATATCGTCCGCATAATTTTCATGCGAACAAGCTGCCAAGGAAGCAATCACTTGAAGAAAGTCGCGCTGCATTTGGACGCTGTCGGGAAGAACATGATAGGCCACCAACTGGTTAGCCAAAATGATTGGGGATTCCATTTTATACCTGTCCAACCCAGTCGGATTTAGCGCGCTCGTTCCAGCGTTTCCGCACCGATTCAAATTCTTCCCGAGATAGCGGTCCCTGGCGCGCCACTTGAGCATTTTGTTCCCATCGTCCCGGCTTCTTCGTGCCCACAATAGCGACAGAAATTCCCGGGACCATGAGGGTGAACCGCAAGGCAAAGGCGGCGGAGTCTGCTTCACTCCGTTGCAAGAAATCGTACTCCAGCGCTTTAAAACGCTCCCAATAGTCGGCGTAGTAATCGTCCGGCCGCTGCTGGTGTTGCCAGGCGGCGTTGGCAATTGGGCGCTTGGCAATGATCCCCATCTGGCGCCTCTGCGCCTCGGGAAGAATGGTCAAGATGCCACCCTGGTCGGCTATGTTCACCGACGTCTGAAGGGCATCGAAGATATCCGTTCGTATGGCGCAGAGCGCGCCCTCGTTCTCGCCGCTGTAACCGATGAAGCGAGCTTTGCCCGAGGCTTTTGCACGCTTCATGAATTCTATAACGTCTCCTTGTTTAAGAACTTCCTCAGAGCAGCTATGGAGTTGAAAAAGATCGAGGTGATCGGTTTTCAATCGCGATAAGGATTGATCGAGGCTGGATTGAAGACGCCCGATATCGTTCCAATCCGGATCCCCATAACCCCGGGAGTGACCACATTTACTAAAGAGAAAGTATTCGTTGCGGCGGCCTGAAACCGCTTCCCCAATTAACTGTTCGCTGTTCGCATAACATTCGGCGGTGTCTATCACGTTCAACCCGGCATCGAGGGCGCTACCGAGCAGTTGCTCTACCTCCGCCAGACCCGCGCCTTGAAAACCAATTTCGGCACCCCCGAAACCAAGGACAGAAACATTGATACCGGTTTTGCCGAAAGCGCGCTTTTCCATATTTTTTAGACACGTCGGGCAACGACAAGCAACAAAAAAAGTGAAAAGATTATTACTAAAGAAAAGGAAGAAGAACCTGATTGGTTAAAGCAATATGGGCATCGGGGATGCGCCAGCGACCCGGCTGAAATTCCTCGAGAAGTCCCTCGGATGCGAGTCTGTCGCGCTGCACTCGCCAAGTGGGCGCCAGATCGTCGCTCCACGGCATCCCTTCGCGCAAGCGCAGTCCGAGCATGAGACGCTCAAACCGACGTGTTGCGGGATCTAATTGTTCGACCGACGCGCGTGGCAATCGGGCATCGCGAATGGCCCGCTCATAGAGATCGAGCGTTTTATAATTTTGCCAACGGACTCCCTGAATGCTGCCGACGGCTCCTACGCCCAGCCCGGCATAATCCTGCGCCCGCCAATACAAGAGGTTATGACGACATTCGCGATCGGGGCGCGCGAAATTGGAGACTTCATATTGGGGATACCCTTTTCCCCGTAAATAATGTCGCGCCCATTCGTACATTTGCGCTTGTAAATCGTTGTCCGTGGTCACGCCCGCGACCGCGAAGGGGGTGTGCTCTTCGACGAGCAGCGAATAAAGCGCCAGATGCTCCGGGGCTAGATCCGCACTGCGGGTCACCGTTTGCTTCCAAGCTTCTAAGGATTGGCCCGGAAAGCCATAAATGAGATCGATATTCAGGTTATCAAACCCGGCCTTGCGCAAATCGTTGTAAGCTCGCATAAACTGCGCCACGTCGTGCAGACGTCCCATCGCTTTGAGCAACGCGTCGTCCATGGCCTGCAACCCTAGGCTAATACGATTAATGCCGACCGACCGCCAGGCAGCGGCTTTTTCCGCCGTCACGCTCTCTGGGTTTGCTTCCAAGGTCGTCTCGAGAGTCGTCAGAGGACTGAAGTTTGTCTTCAGTGCCGCAAAAAGCGTTTCGAGGTGTTCGCGCTCGAGAATAGAAGGCGTCCCCCCTCCGAAAAAAATCGTCGAGACGGAAGGCCCAACCGCCGGTTCGCTTCGCACGAACAGTTCCATTTCTTTGACAAGATTTTCCACATATCCGTCGATACGTGCTTCTTTGCCGGTGAAGGTGACGAAGTCGCAATACCCACAGCGAGCGTGGCAGAAAGGCACATGAATGTAGAGACCGAACGGAGTTATCGATGGTGTCACAGCACCTCTTAAGGAATGGACGTCGGGTCTTTCGGTTTCGGCGTGAACAGAAATTTGGCCAATGGGATGAGCACCGGCGTGAGCCCTACTGTAACCGCGGCGAAGACGACCCACGTTATCCAATGCACCGGGGTGACGACGGTGGCAATCGCGGCGCCCAACGCTCCGAAGGCAACACACAAAAAGAAAAAATGCGTCGGAGGCGGTATTATCTCAATGATCACGGCGACAATCGCCGTCAATAACCAGAAGCGGGTTGGACTCATCGCGCCTCCTAAGACATTACCGGATTATTTTCATCCGCGAAAATGGCCAGTAAACAATCCAGGCTTTCCCTTTCAGCAGATGGTTGGGCAAGGGTCCCCAAAAACGACCATCAAAAGATTGGTCACGGTTGTCACCCATCACAAAATAACAATTAGCGGGAACTGTAATGGGACCGAAGTTGTCGCCTATTTCTTCACGCCGGTGCAGCGCAAGCTCCCCGCTTTCCCACGCTTCCTGATAGGCGGCCTTGTCCATTTTCAGGGCCGCCGGCCAGGTGTAGACATCTTTAAAAACAGCATAAGGTTCGTCGGTCGCTTTGCCGTTCACGTAGACGTGCTTCGATTTTACTTCGATCTGATCCCCGGGCAGGCCGATCGCCCGCTTGATAAAATCTTTGTGCACGTGATTACGCCGTTCGTCTGGCGCGAGAATGGCCGATTCAGGCGCTTCAAACACCACGACATCCCCCCGCTTAACGTCCCGTAATTTCAATATTCGTTTGTCCGTATAAGGGATACGAATTCCGTAAATAAACTTATTCACGAACAAGTGATCTTTAATCAGCAACGTGTCTTCCATCGAGCCTGAAGGAATTTTAAAGGCCTGCAGCACGCAGTACATAATCACGGCCGCCAGCAAGATGGCCGAAAATGATGTTTCAACCCATTCGAGATCCCCCGCCAGCAGCTCGGAGACCGGCTCGGCGCCCGATCGGCCACGAAAAACTTGCACGACGGCCCAGATTAACCCGATCGCCGAGCCGATGATCGGCAATTGGGGCGTCGGTCCTTGGAGATCCATGGAAGCGCTAAAAACGAATCCGATCAGCGCCCCGACACCGGATAAAAACAAAATGTGAAGGAAAGCCGTTAAGGCACGCCGGTTCAATAAATTTTCACTCTTAAAAATCTGGCGCAGAACGAATGCATAGCCGCCCAGTCCGCATCCGATCCAAAATAATGTGGTCTCCAATTAAATCCTCCTTCTTTTACCGCTTTAGAATGGCCATGAACGCTTCTTGAGGGATTTCGACATTGCCAAATTGTTTCATGCGTTTTTTGCCTTCTTTTTGCTTTTCGAGGAGCTTCCGTTTGCGGCTGATGTCACCACCATAGCATTTTGAAAGGACGTCTTTGCGCAGCGCTGGGATAGTTTCCCGGGCGATGATCTTGTTGCCGATTTTGGCCTGAAGTGGGATTTCGAACATCTGCCTCGGGATCAACTCTTTGAGCGATTCGGTCAACATCCGACCCCGCGCATAGGCCTTTTCTTGATGAACGATCAAGGAAAAAGCGTCGACAATTTCCCCATTCACCATAATCTCCATTTTTACAAGATCGGCCGCGCTCGTTCCGGTATGTTCATAGTCGAATGACGCGTAACCCTTGGAAACGGATTTCAATTCATTGTAAAAGTCGCTGACGATCTCGGCCAAAGGCAAGTCGTAGTGCAGCGCCACGCGTGTGGGCGTGATGTACTTCATATCGTGAAAAAGACCTCGGCAATCCTGACAAAGTTGCATCAGCGGGCCGACATAATCCGCGGGGGTGACGATTGTCGCCGACACGTAGGGCTCGAGAATCTCTTTAACCGTCCCGGCGTCAGGAAAGCGCGCGGGATTGTCCACGGTAGAACGCAGGCCCTGTAAATCGATGATGTCGTAAATGACATTCGGCGCCGTGACAATCAGCGAAATTTCGAACTCCCGTTCAATCCGCGTTTTAACGATGTCCAAATGCAAGAGCCCTAGAAATCCGGCACGGAAACCAAACCCGAGAGCGGTCGACGTTTCCGCGGTGAATACAAACGCTGAGTCGGTCAAGTGCAACTTATCGAGCGCTTTTTTCAAATTGTCGTAGTCGCTGGGGTTGATCGGGTAGAGCCCGGCAAAGACAAACGGTTTGAGCTCTTTATAGCCTGGATGTGGCATGGCGGTGGGCCGGTCTTTGGACGTCAGCGTGTCCCCCATGCGCACATCGCCCAATTCCTTCAATCCGAGAATCATATACCCGACTTCGCCCACGCTGAGCCGGTCTTTTTTCACGAGCTTAAGTTGCAAGATACCGACTTCTTCGGCCACGACTTCCCGCCCTGTAATCATGAATAGCAGCGGCAGTCCAGTCTTGACCTCTCCTTCGAGCACGCGCACATAGACGACAACCCCGCGAAAGGTATCGAAGACCGAGTCAAAGACCAGGGCTTTAAACGGAGCCGCCAGGTTCATCGGGGGCGGTGGGACATCGGCCACAACGGCATCGAGAATATCCGTAATGCCCGTTCCCATCTTGGCGCTGGCCAATATGCCCGGCCGCTGGATTCCCAAGACTTCGCGAATTTGCTTCTGACAGTTTTCGACGTCAGCCGCCGGCAAATCGATTTTGTTAATCACGGGAATGATCTCAAGACCCGCATCGCGTGCCAACGTGGCGTTCGCCATCGTTTGGGCTTCAACGCCTTGCGTGGCGTCGACGAGCAAAAGGGCTCCCTCACAGGCGGCGAGCGCCCGGGAAACTTCGTAAGTAAAATCAACATGTCCCGGCGTATCGATCAAATTCATGATCACGGGCCCCGTTCCCGACTTCGGCGTGTAGATCATCCTCACGGCTTTGGCTTTAATCGTTATGCCGCGTTCGCGCTCAAGTTCCATGCCGTCCATGACTTGTTCGCGCATCTCGCGCTTAGGAATCGTTCCAGTGACCTCGAGTAAACGGTCGGCGAGTGTGGACTTCCCGTGATCAATATGCGCGATGATGCAGAAATTTCGAATTTCAGGCATGCGCGTTAGGCTTTGCGGGAGGCCAGCAAGCGCTTCTGAACCGAATCGTCGTCGGTAAGCTGTAAAATTTCCGTCGCCATAATTTGTGCATCGTGCATATTGGACTCGCGAATCAATCGTTTAATTTTAGGCACGGCAGCGGCCGGCACGGACAACTCATCCAAACCCATGCCCAAGAGAATTTTCGTGAACGTAGGGTCGCCCGCCATTTCCCCGCACATGCCAACCCACCGGCCGGCTTTGTGACCGGCGTCGATGACCATACTAATCAGGCGAAGCACACCCATATGCAAGGGATTGTAAAGCGTCGCGACATTTTCATTGACGCGGTCCACGGCGAGCGTGTACTGAATGAGGTCGTTAGTGCCGAGCGAAAGAAAATCCGTTTCCCGAGCCAGAATGTCGGAAATCATCGCGGCCGAAGGCGTTTCAATCATTACGCCGACTTCAATCGTTGGATCATACTTGATATTCTTGTTTTTGAGCTCGCTTCGGACCTCGTCCAAAATTTTGTTGGCCTGCCGGACTTCTTCGACGCTAGTGATCATCGGGTACATGATTCTCAATTTTCCTTCGACGGAAGCCCGCAGAATGGCCCGCAGTTGGGTTTTAAAGAGCTCCGGATAGCGCAAACAGAGCCTGATGCCCCGCAACCCCAGAAAAGGATTCGGTTCATTGTTTAGTCCCGTGACGCCCAAGGGCGCGAGTTTATCCCCCCCTAGATCAACAGTTCGAATAATTACCGAGTAGGGAAGCATTTGATGAGCCACCGTACTATAGTTCAGAAAATGCTCTTCTTCCGTCGGTAGAGTTTGCCGATTGAGGTACAGAAATTCAGTGCGATACAGCCCGATGCCTTCAGCCCCGTGACCCAGCGCGGCCTTAATTTCTTCCGGTGTTTCAATATTGGAAGCCAAAACGAGACGGTGGCCGTCGGACGTTTGTGCCGGGAGATCCCGGAATTTCTCGAGCTCTCTTGTCTCCGCCAGCTGAATCTCGCGATACTTGCGGTAATTTTCAAGCGTGGTGAGATTGGGGTTCACGAAAACGCGACCGTCGTTTCCGTCAATGATTAAGAGATCGCCCGTCTTGACGCGTGAGGTAATATCTTTGAGTCCCACGACAGCCGGAATTTCAAGCCCTTGAGCGAGGATGGCGCTATGCGACGTCCGGCCGCCGATGTCGGTCGCAAATCCTTCCACAAGATCGTCGCGCAGCGATATTGTGTCAGAGGGGGCCAGATCGTGAGCGATGACGATCGAACGATCGGTGAGCTGCGAGAGTTGCACGCTTTCGCGCCCGAGAAGATGCCGCATAATGCGCTTGCCCACATCCATGATATCGCCTTTGCGTTCACGGAAAAATTCGTCGGCCAACTGATCGAATTTGCGACCGACGCCGTCAAGGACCGCCACCAGTGCGGCTTCCGCGTTCATCAGTTCCTGGGCAATCTTTTTCTCGACGTCTTTGAACAGCGGGTCTTCCAAAATCAACAAATGGACATCGATCAGGGCGGTATGCGTTTTTCCGAGAACTTTGAGGACCTTGTCGCGCGTCGCCGTGACATCGCCAC
>JBBQYF010000115.1:0-8991 GCA_038208955.1 Elusimicrobiota bacterium | reverse complement strand
AGACATAAGCAAGATAGCTTTCGTCCAGGTGAGTGGTGTCGCCACCGTTATTCGCGTCGCCGGTGTAAAGCGTCAGGCCCGTAAAGAGCTGAGCGTACATCGCGCTTAATTCGTTCCACTGGACCTGCACGAGGCCCGCGGGGTTATACAGCGGTCCGCTGGCATCGTCGGCGATGGCGGTGTAGGCGCCGCCCATGCCGACCGGTCGCGCGCCCCATCCGTCATCTTCGAACGCCGCCTGGACGGGTGGGAGAAAAGCCATCAAGCTAGCCAGGACAAGGGCCGGGAAACGGACGATGCGGGCGTGAATTTGCAGACCGCTCATATCCCTGTGTTTTAACATGCTTGACGGAAAACCGGTATCCGCCGGAAGGTAATATCGAGAGGACTCAAAGACCCAGGATGCCCATGGGTCTGGCCGGGAGTGGACAACATCATTGTTGATCCGCTTAGTGGAGACATCTTCCTCAGAAGCCGCCGGCTGGGAACGAGAGCCAACGGCCTGGTCCGGGCGAACCGGACATTCACACCGCACTGTAGGATTTGAACGAAGAATTCCCCTTCAGTGCCCGAAGATTATACATCATCGTCTTCCGGTGAAAAGAGGCCTAAAGGCTATCTTTTACTTAGACTTTCGCAGGAATGTCGAAGGCGTAGAGGCGAATGCGGTTGCGGCCGTGCGACTTGATCCAGTAGAGCGCTTCGTCCGCCCGTTTTATCAACTCGTCGACGCTTGAGGCGTGCGTGGGATAAGTGGCGATGCCAATGCTGACGGTTAGGTGAACTGGGGTTTTATCGGCGATCATCACGTCTTCACTTGAAACGGCCTGGTGCAAACGTTCGGCCAGCTGCAGGGCTTCGTCAGCCGTGGTATCGGGCAACAAAATAACGAATTCGTCCCCACCATAGCGCGCGGTCAAGTCGACCTTTCGGGCTTTGGACAAGACACGTTCCGCGATGGTGGCCAAAACGGCGTCGCCGGCTGGATGTCCGTAGGTATCGTTAATCCGTTTGAAATGGTCGATGTCAAGGATCATCAGCGATAAATGACCTTGCGTGCGTTCTGCCCGGTAAAACTCTTCTTTCACACGCTGGCGGAAATAGCGCTGCAAGTAAAGGCCCGTCAGTCCGTCAGTGATAGACAGTTCTTCCACGCCCTGGAACAGCCGGGCGTTTTTGACGGCCATACCCAATTGGCCGGCGATCGCCGTCAAGATCGGGATCTGTTCGGGTGGGATTTCCTGTTGGCTGAGCAGGTTGTCGACCATCAGCACACCCATGTTTTCATCGCGCGTTCGCAGCGGCAGGTACACAATGGTACGCTGATATTTTTCGATGCGTTCGTCTCCCGTTTTCCCCAAAATGAGATCGACCATGGGATGAATGTCGCGCTTGAGCGGAAACGTTTCCTTTTCGATAATTTCCTGCTGGCGTTGGTTCATCGTCATCGCGCTTTCCAAACTTTCCCCTTCCCGGTTGACGAGATAAATTTTAATTCGGTCAAACCCCAGCTGCTGGGTTAAACTTTGGGCCACGGACTTGAGCATCTCGTCCAACCGCAATGAGCGGAAGATCGCGTTCGACACTTCATGCAGCGCGCGCATTAGGGCCACTTGATCGCGTTCGGCACTGGCCATTTCCAACGCCCGCATGGCCGTCGCCAGTTCATGGGCAAAATCATGAAGCAGCGGAATATCGCTCTCCTGAAACATTCGTTTGTGCCGAGGATTTTCGACCAGCAGCACGCCGAAAATATTGCCAAAGGCGCGCAACGGAATATAGGCGATCGCGTTCGGCGCTTCGAGAAGAATATAGTCGCGTTTGCCCGCCACGAGGCGCCCCAGGGGAGTGTCGGGCATGACGACAATTTCCTCGTCTCCGGGCAGCACATCTTCATCGTCGACTCTAACGCGCGCGATCAGCGCTTCGCGGTTTTCATCAATCATGAACACCGCGGCGCGGTCAATTTTCAGCCACTTGCATAGATAAAGCAAGGAGTGTGCGATAAAATCGCTCTTTTCCCGAGGCAGCAATGTCCAGCGCCGGGCCGTGCGGATGGGAATCTCCACGGGAAATCGTTGAAATTCCTCGCGAATACTCTGAAGCGCGCGCTTATCTTTCATAGGGTTTGAATGGCTTGGCGTTATTCATAAAGGGACAAGATATAGTCCGCTTCCTTGGCCGCCGCAGTGATTTCGCGCGTCACCGTGGCTTCGTCATATTGATTGGTCCGGACCTTGTTGATGACATTTTGGCTGGCGCGGCCGATAATTCGCTCGATCGTGCCAAGCGTCGCCGCGCAGGGAAGTGTCCGGGCGACCCGCAAGGAATGCCGGAACACCTCGGCAACGGGTGTGGGTGCAGAGGCCAAGAGCGACTCCAAGGCGCTGTACCGGCTGGGCAGCATGCCGATGTGGCGGGAATGTCGCACTTGTGAATCCGCGCTCGTCAGAAATTTGATCAGCTTCCACGCGGCATGGGGATGCTGCGACGTGCTGCAGATGGCCAGGTTGCTTCCGCCAAGATAGGTCACTTGGCCTGCTGGGCCCGCCGGAAATACGGCAATTCCGTAATGCTTGGCCACGTCGGGTTGATAATATGGATGTTTCGGGTTTAAAAACGAGTGGATTGGCCATACGCCCGACACTTGAAAAGCAAATTGTCCCGAGAAAAAATCTCCCGTGGACAAACGGTCGCGGCCGAGAATCGGAATTAAGTTGTCGACCATCATCCGAAAATAAAAATCGATCCCTTTCAAAGCGGCCGGCTCGTGAAAATGTGCGAAATGCCGATCGGAGCTCAGAAAATTTCCGCCGGCTCCCCAGATCCAGGGCGCGAGATCGTGGATGAGAATGCCTTCTTTTTGCCCGGCGAGCGGCATGGCGAAATATTTTTTGCCAAGCTCTGAATTATGAAGCCGTTCGCAGGCTTCGCGGAATCCCTTCCAGGTTGCTAAATCTTCCGGCGAGACGCCTAAGGGTTCGAGGATATCCTTCCGGTAATACAGCACGCGTGCATCCAAAAACCAAGGGAGGGAATAGGCTTTTGTGCGCGTCGGCTCATAGCAATAATTCCAAACCGGCCGGATAATGTCGGCGCGGTCCACGTCGTCGAGAAAATCCGTGATATCGGCGAGCGCCCCGAGCGCCGCCAGCGTCGTGTTCCAAGTACCTCCGATTTGAATCACGTCCGGTGGATCGCGGTAATCCTTGCGTTTGGCTACCGCAATCAGACGGTCCCAGGCGAAATTCCAGGGATGGATGGTGAGCCGAACGTCGTAGCCGGGATTTTCTTTGCGAAATTGCGTCAGCTCGCGTTGCATCACGCGCTGCGTATCAAAACCCGCATTCGGCATTACCCAGAGATTTAATTTTATTGGATTGGCCATGGCGTTAAGCGGCGTCAGCAATCAGGTTAACGGCGTCACGGGCGTTGCTTCGGGAAGTTCCACGAAAAATGTGCTTCCTTTTCCGATCTGGCTCTCGACCCAAATTCGTCCGCCGTGAGCTTCCATCGTTTGTTTGGCCATCGTGAGCCCAAGACCCGCGCCGGGAACCTGGCCGCAAAAGGATTTCTCGACCTGATAAAAGCGTTCAAAAATGCGCTCGCGGTCTTCCGGGGGAATTCCGGGGCCGTCGTCGGCAATGCTCATGATCACGTGGCCGTTCTTGCGTTCGCCGTGGACCCTCGCCTCCGTAGCGCCGAACTTAAATGCGTTTTCAAGAATGTTGCGCAAGGCATGCTGTAACAGAGTCGGATCGGCGTTCACGAAGAGCGTCGCTAGTTCTGGATCCTGCGCGATCAACGGCAACTTGGGCTTGTATTCATCCGGCATGAGTTTCAACGCTTCCTGAAAGAGTTCCGAGACGCTGGTACGCTGGCAAACCAACTCTTCTGGATCCAGGCTGCTGAAGGCGATGAGCTGGTTAACCATGTCTTCCATGTGCCGGCATTGTTTCGCGATCACGGTCAGCGCATTGCGTTGGAATTCGTTTAGCGGGTTCATCGAATTCTCACTGAGCAATAATTTGGGGTAGGCGCGAATGGTGACGAGCGGCGTGCGCAACTTATGGCTGATCAACGAGATAAACCGGTGCATCGCCGTATCGGCCTTGCGATCCAGCGTCACGTCGCGAAAGAGCAGGAGGTAACCGAACTTTTCTTTGTGGGTCGTGAAAATCGGGTTCACGCGGCATTCTAGAACGAGCATTTTTGGTATTTCGCGCATGAGATCGAACGGTTGGCCGGTTTCGTCGGCCAAGTGCATGAGGCGGTCGGCCGGTTTGGCTTCATAGCCTTCAAACACTTTCGGCGCGGTCATGGCTCCAAGATCGTCGGATAGTCCCAACATGGTCTTGGCGACGGGATTGGCCATGAACACGCGTCCCTCGGAGTCAAAAAGCACCACACCTTCGTTCATCTGTGCGAAAAGCAATTCAGCTTTCTCGCGTTCAATCGCAAGATCCTGTGTCGTCGAACGCAATTCGTGGAAGAGTTGCTTGTGAAGCTTATCAAGCACTTCGCCCGTGAGGTACTCGAGCGTAAACGGTTTCGTGACGTAATCGTCGGCGCCCAGTACGCGGGCTTGGCGCACCAGTTCGTCCTCCGTCTGCCCCGTAATCATGATCACGCGCACGGAGGAGTCTTTTTCTTTCACTTCGCGCAGCACTTCAATACCCGATTTTCCAGGCAGGCCGATGTCGAGGAACATTAAGTGCGGATGAAAACTTTCCACCAAATCCATGGCTTGGGCGCCATCATGTCCGACCTCGACGATGTACTTATGCCGCTCAAAAAATGTTTTTAAGTGTTTACTGAGCGTCTCGTCATCGTCCACAATAAGCAGCCGGAGGATCATGCGGCGGACGCTTCCGTATTTGGATCGTTCGAATCACGCCGTTCGGACACGTTGGCCGCCACGTTGGCGGCGTTCTGGTCGCGGGAAACAAACTTGGGCAAACGAATGACAAACTCGGTGCCTTGCCCCTCGTCGCTGCGCACCTGAATTGACCCGCCATGAGCCTTAATTACCTGCTGTGAGAGGAAAAGCCCCATGCCCGTGCCTTCGGAACCTTTCGTGGAAAAATAGGCCTCGAAGAGATGGCCGAAATCCGTTCGCTTGATCCCCGGACCAGAATCTTTGACGGTCGAAATGATCCAATCGCCTTCTTCGCGGGCCCCCAAACGAATCTCCCGGGCCAACGCGGGGGAGGCATTGGCCGCCATCGCCTCGGCGGCATTTTTAATTAAATTCACGAACACAATCTCGAGCTGTTTAGAATCTCCGCGGACCAGCGCCAGGCCTGATGGCACAGCCGTCTTAATGATCGCGTTCGTTTTGCGCAGCAAATGCGCCAAAAGGCTGATGCTGTTATCAAATATTTTCTCAAGACTCACCGACTCAAGCTTCACTTGTCCAGGCTTAGAAAATTGTCGAACCGCCTCAATCTTCTCGCTGGCTTTGAACGCTTGGTTCATAATATCCTTCATCCGCAGCTTCAGTTCCGGCAACACATCCGCCAATTTTATGGTCCCATTCTCCAGATCTTGCAAATCCAGATAGGTCAGCTCGGCCGGCAAACTGATATTGGCCAAAGGCGTTTTGATTTCGTGCGCAAACCCCCCCGCAATTTCTCCCAGCATTTCCGTTCGCGCGCCATGGACAGCCATTTCCAAGTAACGGACGCGCTGATAGGCCAGAGCCGCCTGGTTGGCGACGATGCGAAGCAGGAGAAGGTCCTCTTTACTGTAAGATTCTTCGGACATTTTTTCACCCAAGAGCAAATACCCCATGACCTCGCCCTGGCTGACGAGCGGAAAAGCGGCGGACATCCCCCACTTGGCCATCTCGTCCGAGGCCAGTTGGCGACGGCGGCGCTCGGCTTCCGTTTCCCGCGACACGGTGATTTCCAAAAATTCATAGCGCAACATCGCGTAGCTAAAGAGCGCAAAAGCCCCGCTAGTAAAAAGAAAACTGAGCGGGAAAAACGAAACGCCGTAGTTCGAGAGAATATCCAAAGACCCGCCACAATAGACGGCAGTCCCCACACTCACCCAACGCGCTTGACGTTTACGAAGTTCCGGAACGTCGCTTCGCTGAAGCATTCGGATGAGCAGAAAAGTGATGCGGCCAATGACGGCCCCCACTGTCAGGCCAAAGGCGGGATGTAAGCTCCCCGCCCGAGCCGCAAACCCCCAACTAAAATTATAAAAACCCGAAACAAAAGAGCTGCCTGACCACAATGCGATGGCAAAGGCGCAAGACAATAGATATGTCCAGTGAACGGCCCGACGGTCAGAATCGGCGGACGTGAATTCCACGATCAGGTGGTACAACACGGCAGGGATAATCACGATCCCCGAGTAACATACGCGGAGCCAAAAAAGCGAAACCATTACAGTTACTTGGCTGGCCAAAAGTAAAGCCCATATCCCTTGCCACATGCAGGTACTTAAACAAAGTACTCCATATAGACGTTGAGTCTTATTTTTCTGGCGTATGACGACCCATCCGCCCAAAAGCAAATAAACGATTGAACATATTCCATATGGATAAGCATAAGGACTCACGCAGCTTTGCTCCTACTTTGAGCATTCCGAGTATTTTGAGATTCGGCAGGGGTACTTGGGAGTTCTTGGACAAATGGCTGGGGATGGTCTTGGAAATATTGGACCAACGGATTGTCATCCTGACTTTCTGTCGGCAATTCAGTAGATCCAGTCAACGCGTACCGAGTGAAACCGGAACCTGATTTGCTTCGCAGATATAGAGCACCTGCTTTGGGATGGAGGGTATCTGACAAAACTCGCATCAACGCATCTCCCATTGCCTCAGGCGTCGTATGCGTAATAACCTCGCGAGAGAGCTCATACAATTTTTCTTCTCGATCAACATACTGGCGGAAAAATTTTCCATCCACTAAAGCTTGAATTCTCTTACGCAATGGTTGGAATCCTAGCGTTATTAGCCCGGCAGCGACTGCTGATGAAAAGACGGTTTGGTAACCGGTAATTCCCTCAAACAGATGTGCAAAAATTGAAATAATCGCAAGATAAGTAACGGTTAGACAACCCATCACCAACGAATACGTCAACGTCTTGCGTATAATTATCGTGATATCCATCAGACTATGCTTCACCACAGCATAAAATAAAATTGCAACTAAACAGAATATGGGTAAAAACCCGAAAGGATAAACGGAATATCCAAAAGTTGCCAAATAATCAATTGAACCGAAATATGCGACGCCAAATGCAGCGAGTACGTAGTAAATTTGATTACGTTGTCTGTCGGAAATAGATTGTTTTAACGCTTTCTGTAAAACTACAAAGGCGGCACTCATGTATCCGAAAAAGAATAAGAAAAAGGGAATTGACCTACCGGTGTACCACTGGGGAAACCATCCCCACCAAAATTTGTGAACACCGGAGACCGGCAAATATCCGAGTAAAGACAAAACCCCAAAGCAACTTGCTAACAAATAACCCAGCACCATTAATCGTTTATTCCTTATCTTGGATAATTCCGAACTAAAGCTGAAAAAACTAGGTGAGATGAACATAACGCCTGCGTTATCGGCCTGGAACCACTTTAGTGCGAGAGTACTAGAAATTGATAAATAGCCCATAGCCGTGCAAAAAAGCCAAATGAATATGCCAACGCATAAAACAACGAAATGATTTCGCAATGCAAAATCGATGGATTTAGACCACAATATGACACCAAAGGCTAGCACGATCGCAGCGGCTATGAAAACGGGGAGGCAATGAGGATTAAAGTGATATAAGGACAGCATTTAATAGGGATTCTTGCCGGCAATCACGTCTTTTACTCGATCTAAATCTTCCTCCGTTATGTATCCGCAGGAATTTCGAAAATAAGCAAGCTTGAAACCTACTTTTTTTGCCGCATCGTAAATCTCACTCACTTGATGTTCTTGGGCTTTTCCTATGGCGTACGAAGCTGACCAATTCAAAGCCGTCAATACCATGGTCTCGGCCAAACACCCCAAAGCTTCATGGGTGTTAATATCCATATCAAAATTCACCGACACTCCTGGTGTTTGAACAATCGCCGACTCGATGACTAAAACATCACTTCGTTTATTCGGAACTTCCTCAGATACATTTTTAGGTTGGGCGCAATCGATCACAATAGCGCCTGGTTTCAAGTGTTCAGATCGAACAATAGCGCCGGGAGAATTTGTCACAACAATTACGATGTCGGCTTCATGTACTTTGGACAAATCCCCATAGCTCTCGAGATTAGCTTTCACTTTCGTGAGGGAGCTCGTCAAAGCTGCTAGGGAGGATTTATTTATATCAACCAATATCATCCTTTTGGCTATCTTTGCTAACCACCTTGTACAGCCAGAGCCGACAGACCCACCAGCTCCTATGATGGCGATGGTTGACTGCGATACATCCAAATTTACCAATGAGGCTGCTTTTACCGCGTTTTGTATCGCAATTGCCGCCGAGAGTGGATTACCGGTTGTCAGACCTATGCCGGCGCTCAATAAATCCTTACCATCATGAGTGACGATAGACGTAAAGGCTCCCAGCCCGGCAATTCGTGCGCCTATTTTTTCCGCCAATTTTACTGTCTCCGCCACAATCTCACGCGCCATGTCATTGTTTCGCATCATTTGTACCGTCCACCGTGGCGCAATCATGAACCAGCCTTTTATCGGCTTCCCATTGATGTCACGCATGCCCTTAATTTTAGATGCAATAAAAGGACGCTGAAACTTAAACCATTTCTGAACCAATTTTTCTGGGAGCCACTTGGCAAAAGGGTACATCCGGACCACATCTCTCTGATCTCTTGGATGTGCAATAAATACAAAATCTCCTCTGCCGACCAATACCCTAACCACAAACCTGGGAAGATGCGGGATGAGTGCATCCCTAAATGTACTCACCACGCTAAAAATGCTTTTTGCTAAACTCCCCTTTTGGGCTGGCCATGTCGGCTGAGTACTTCGTCGG
>JBBQYF010000114.1:0-9026 GCA_038208955.1 Elusimicrobiota bacterium | reverse complement strand
TTCAATTCCGACAACAATTCGAACCGGGGGGGATTTAGCAATTGCTTCGGTGTCGGGCAATACCGCTACGGCGAGATCGATGCCGCGGGCCATTATGTAATTCCCAATCTCTTTCCGGGTGTCTGGGAGGTCAACGTTTATCCCTATTTTGATAATGGTAAAGCACCGGATGCAACGGTTGTCAAACAAATCATCTCGATCACAGACAACAACTTATCGAACGCGAATTTCGCTCTATCGGCCGGAAATCGCGTTTCCGGAACGTTGCAGTTACCGTCGGGACTAACAGATACTCGGACCTTTAATGCCCAAGTCTTGACGGACCGAGGAGACGAGATTGAAGATGCCCAAATTATTTTGGGCGCCGGTGCCGCAGCCAATTCCATCGACTATTCTTTCTCCGGACTGCCCGCGGGAAATTTCTCCCTTTTAATTCAGGACCCGGGGACGTTTGACAATGTCCAGCAGACGAACGTCATCAAATATGTGGCAAAGCCGGTGCAGTTTACGATTCAAGGCGCCGATGTGACGGGTCTCAATGTAACGCTTTCGCGCGCCAGTAGCATCGGCGGCAAATTGCTCATTCAGGGCACTAACCCCGACGGAACGGCCTCAAACACGCTGATCACGGCGAGCAACGGCAGTCTCCTTCCTAACAATTTTTCGATTAATGCCAACGCCAATCCTTGGATTCCCGGAGGGTCGGGGCAAGTGCAATACAGCGGCAACGGCATTGCCTTCGACTCCAATAATCAATTTCACGTAATCGGGCTCGTGGCCGGGACTTACGATGTGATGTTTCAACAAAATTCTTTTGGCCCCTCCACGGGCAGTGGTTTAAATATCGCCGCCCAAACCAAGGGGTCGATTCAGGTCTTAGACAATCAGACCGTGGACATAGGAACGGTGACGCTCTTGCCGGGCTTGGCGATTTCCGGCATCGTCGAGGACCAAGGCGGCAACCCGTTATCGAACATCACGGTCCGGGCGCGAGGCTCAAACTCGCAGAACAAACATCAAAACAGTATTGACGTGTTTACGGATAGCCAGGGCCAGTTTACCTTACAGGGTCTCGATCCCGTCGTAAAAAACTATGACATTGATGTCGCGCCACGGCCCAGTCCCGGTGATTCGGCAACTCCCGTTCCCTTCGGGGAGATCAAAAAAATTGGCGTCAACGTCACGCAGTTACCGCCTCCAACCTTAACGTTCATGCTGCCGTCAGCCAATGCCCGGGTCACGGGCCAGGTGGTGACGGCCGACGGTGGGCCTCTCGGTTATCCCGATAATGGACAAGCCGGGTATCCGGAAGCCGCCATTTATTTGCGGTTGCAGAGCGTCGTTTCGGAAGACAATCCCCTCGGGGATGAAAACGCTACATCATTGGATGGGTCCTTTACGATTGCGGACTTGGTTCCCGGTATTTATGACATGACGATTGAATCACTCGGATATAAACCCGCTAGATTGCTGGGAGTTTCATTGACGGGCAACGCGACCAAAGCCTTAGGGACGATTACCCTACAGCGCGGCCCGACGCTGAAGGCGACCCTCACAAAACCCGACCAGACCAGCGTCACAACGAGCGATGTCCAATTCGCGGTCGCGGTGACTCCGGATCTTTCGACGATTATTTTTGGCCAAATCTCGAGCGATGCAACGACGACCAACATCCGCTCCATTACATTTGCCGGGTTCGATATCGCTCCAAAAACCTATTCGGTCTTACTCTTTGACGGCCAGGACAATATAACGACACCCCCCGAAGGAAAAAATCTTAGCTTTGCAACTCCGACTGATCTTTTGACGGTGGCGCTGACGTACCAGCCGTCGGCGCCGTTCGCGTTCACGCATTTGAAACGAATCGGCAACGCGGTTTCCGTCACCTATTACTTAAGCCGTCCCTTACGCAACCGAGGAGACGATCAAGATACCACGCAGTTCGTTTCCATTACGAAGGGCCGCGGCGGTCTCTCGGGTCAGGCCGTCAGCAACGACCGCCGTCAGTTCTCCGTTCTTTACACACCGGCGCCGGGTGAATTGAATGCGAGCTTGTTGTTTCAGGGTCATTCAGTCGATATCGATCCCAACACCGGCTCGGAATTTGTTCTCACGAAAACGATTACGCTTTTGCTGGGTCAACGAGCGACGACCGAAGGCAGCATCAATCCGACGCTCGGCGGCAACCTGTCTCTTTCCGACAGCGACGATCCGTCTAGCGTAGCCATTCCGTCGAATGCGCTATTGAGCTCGACGGGCACGGCCGCTGATCCCGGTACCGGATACACATTCACGTTGTCGGCGACCGACGATCCATCAACGCTGCCTGCCGCCAGTTTGGGACGTGCCGGCGGAATGCGAGCGCTCGTGGCGCGAGGTCCGCTTGCCTATCTTTCGGAGTCCTACGCGGCGATAACTGCGGCCTCGGCTTCGAGCTTGAATCCGCTCAGCTCATTTTATTCGCTGCTCTTGCCAGCAGGGATTTCGCATTCTTTAAATCAAACCGCTTTCCTAACGCTGAACTACGACACGACCGCTGATCCGGCGCAGATCAACGTGTATTACTTTGATGGCACGAAATACGTGTTGGAACAAAGCCTGCGCACCGTCGATCCCCTCAACCACACGATCACGGTCGGCGTGACGCATTTCTCAACCTTCGTGGTCTTGCAAAACAGCGCGCCGGTTGTGACCGTGAATGGCGCCGTCTCCGACGCTCCCGATATCGTCGTCTACAATTTCCCTAATCCATTTGACCTGAGGTCTAAGTCAGCCGCGCTTGCCGCCGGGGGCACGACGACGTCGCTTGCCACTGATGGGACCGTCATTCACTATTCGATTCCCGCCATCATGGCCGGTCCCGCCGCGATTACGATCTATAACGTCCTCGGCGAAAAAGTCCGCTCGCTCGATCTCGGCGTGCCGGCCACAAATGTCACAAACTACGTCGCTTGGGACGGGAAAAATGATTCGGGAAATAGCGTCGCGAGCGGCGTTTACATCGGAGAGCTGAAAGTTGTTGGACAGAAACGCTTTTGGAAAATGGCGGTGATTAAGTGACGATGAGTCGACGAATTGATAACAAGGAAGCATCGTCATCCCAGCAAGTTATCAGCCGCAATCCGTTCCGTCTGGCGCTAACATTAGGATTAGCCCTCTTGGTCTTGACCGGCAGACCATCGGCTTGGGCGCTTGGTCGCGATCAATCCGGAACCTCTGGTGCCTCCTTTTTGAAAATTGGTCCTGGAGCGCGTCCGGCCGGTATGGGGGAAGCTTTCACGGGTGTGGCCGATGATATTCATGCCATTTATTGGAACCCGGCCGGCTTGGCCACCCTCAAGCTGCCGGAGCTGACGGGAATGCATATGGAATATTTCCAGGCCATTCAATATGAATTCGCCGCGTTCGCTTATCCCACGGAGCAGATGGGAACCTGGGGAATGGCCGTAAGTAATCTTCACACCAATAATATTGACCGACGTACGGACGATACGGCGGCACCCGTGGGGCAATTTAGCTCGAGTGATTTTGCCTATTGGCTCAGTTATGCTTATCCGCTGACGTCTGCGCTTTCTATCGGCGCCAATGCCAAGTACGTCCGCCAAGTTTTAGATTCAACGCACGCCAGTGCGTTTGCGACCGACGAAAGCCTGCTGTACAACACGCCGTGGCATGATGTTCGCTTGGGGGCCACGCTGCAAAATGTGGGTACGCATGTGCGCTTCCAAAACGAATCTGACCCGTTGCCGTTCACGGGCCGCCTAGGAGTCAGCGCTCCTATCGTTTGGCGGGATTTGCGTTTGTCCTCTGACGTGATCTTGCCCCGCGATCACCAAGCCGGATTGGCCGTCGGAGGAGAGTATCGTCACGCCATGAGCAAGCACCTCGCTTACAGCCTGCGTACGGGGTATCGTAGCGATAGTGATGCGAGGGGACTGACGGGAGTTTCGGCGGGCGCGGGGCTCGAGATGGGCCGCTTCGGTTTCGATTTTGCCTGGGTGCCGTTCGGCGACTTGGGGAACACCTACCGCTATTCGCTACATATCGCCTTTGGCGATGCCGACAATCGATCGGAAACGCAAACGCTGCAACCCTCCGCCCCAAATCCCTAGACGACCGAGTTGCGCTCAAACTAGTCACGCCGGACACAGGATTGCGCCTCGTAAGACGCTCGGCAAAAATATTTTTTGTGTGAGATTTAGTAAGTGCAGTAGTCGCCGGGCAAACGAAATTGAGCCTGGCTCGGATTTGGCGCGGGTCCCTCACTACCGATCAGCTGGCTGGGAATGGCCTGAGCAAGACTGTTACCGTTGGCGGCAAAAACACTAACCGGCTGCGAAATACAATAACCTCCTTGGGTCAACGTTACCGAAGGCGTCGCGGTCACCGTTGAACTTTGCTGCGGAGGATTCGTGATCGATCCGACGGGACTTCCGGGCACATAGAAATTTGTAGGCTCGGCGTTCGCCCCTTGCGCCATCCGGGCAAAGCTTCTGAAGCTGAAGCGGGCGCGATTGCTGCTGACTTGGGAAGCCGTGACGGTAGGTAGGTAGTTGGAGAACAAATGATTGACACGAAGCAAGTCTGCGTTACTGGCCAGAATACGCCGCCATTCTTCGCCATTTCCATTATCCATATAACTCCCTGTGGAAGCCGTCATGGAATATGGGAGGTACATGAAGCGGTGGCCCACACCGGCGGAATACACGGGGATGATATTGAAGCCGGGTATCCACGGGGGATCGGCTAGCGACGTAAAGTATTGCGTTGCGCTGGAGAGTAGCGGGACCGAATCACCATAAACCAGAGCCGGATTTATGGTTGCCGCGGCAGGGCCGGCGCTTAGCACACCCAAGCTTAGAACGATCCAGATTCTTATGTGGTTCATAGTCGAGCACCTCACCCGTGATAGAACTTACCCTTAATCACCTTGTAGCTTTCCGTACTGAGAAAAAAGGGCAACACCATAGACGATGGCGCGCGGTAATACTGGTATTGACGCGTTGGCCAAGCCGTTCCTAAGTTCGCGCCGCCCTCAGCCTGAAAGCCGCCTTTGAAGTTCAACTGTCCACCGAGATGCACCGGCAATTCGGCGACGAGCTGACCGTTTGTGACGATGGTCGCGTTCACGCCTAACGGCGTCGGTGCGTTATGGCTGATGACGACGTTTCCTTCCGCGAGCAGCACAGCCCAGCCGGAAGCACCGACGTTTACCGAGTTTTGAATGGTAATGGAGCCGCTCTCCACATAGAAAATCATTGGCGAATTGATTTGCAACGCGGTGGTCGCATTGCCGAGGGTTAAGTCGCCGTGGCAATAATAGATTCCATTGGCATTGATGGGTGGTGGGAGAATTCCCGTCAGGGTTTGGCCCGCCGCCAATTGGTCGCTACCCGCCCAAGCGAGATAATAGCTTCGCAACGTGTCGTTCAAGGCAATAAGATTCGGTTCGGCGGACAATTGCTGAGCTTGCGCGGGGGCGCTTGTAAAACTCACAAATGAAGGGGCGGCGCTCGGCATGACGGTGTTGTAATAAGACGCCGCCAATATTTTTGTATTTTGACCCGCCGATCCAGAAACAAACACCAAATCACGAGCATAGATTGACGCCGAGCTCAGATCCGAGCCGAAGTCGATTTGCAAGGTGGTGGGTACAGAAGCAAAATAATCCGAAATGGCTTGGACCCGTAGCGTTGACTGAACAACGGCGGATTCGGCTCGCCGATTGGTCACGGGGTCCACCTCCGATCCACCACTCAGATCAAAATATCCCGTCGCGGTGGCGGTCACGAGCGAGCCATCAAAAGGGTCGCGGGCAAGCGTTACGGAATAAGAACCACTGCTAATATTCACCAAACTGTTCACCGCCGGAGACACCATCGACATCGGCAGAGTGTAGGTCCCGCTGGCGGGCAAGAGCGAGCCGGCCGCCGGCATACGCAGCCAGTCCATCGCTTGGGAAATGGCCGATTCCGCCAATGCCAAAGACTGCTGCGAATCTAATCGGTGCACAGCATCCTTTCCATGTTGCAGAGTGGACTTTTGATACATCACGATCAGCGCTAAGCACAACACACTGAGGATGATGGCCGTCACCAGCGCCGATCCGGATTGCGTTCGGAGTTTATTGATAAGCAAGATACTAACCTCCGCCCCGAACGGAGATTCGGTATACGAGACGGACGGGGGGCCCCCCGTTTAAAAGCGAGCTCGGTTGATACATCAATGTAAGAACGAGCGTATTGGGTGCGTTGGGGTCTTGGCGAAAGAGCGGATTGGTTGAATCCGGACTGGCCAGTTGCGTAGCCACTATGGTTTGGGTGGAGACCAAGACCGGCGGCGGTGTAGTACTTTCTTCACGAACCAAGGTTCCGTCTGGTTTGTATTCATATTGAATGTACGTGAAAGGGGGTGTCTTCATAAAATTTATTTTGCGGAACCAGGGCAGCGTGGTCAGTGTCGGCGTCATGGAGTTCGGCATCAGCGCCGCATAGGGGACGCTGCTGGAATCGGCTTCTTTAACATCGTTTAAAACTTTGTCCATGGCGCTCAGTCCAGCTTGCTGGGCATTGGCCAGGTTCAATTGATGAATTAAGAGGGTCGGTTGCTTGATAAAGCTGGCAATAATGCCGCCCGTTATGGACAACACAGCAATCCACAACACTAAATCCAAAAGCGTAATCCCCCGAGCGTTTTTCATTAAATATTCCCCGGGATGATCTGCAATTGAAAATTCTTTTGCAAAGGTATCGCCGGTGTGGCGGGCTCCGGGATATACATAGGATCGGAGACGGCGCCTATATAGGTCAGCCCCGAAGTCGCTGTTTGACCGGGTGGCACCCTGACCGCAAAAGAACCGCTCAGGCTGTTAGGATTATCCGGATCCGCAAGTCCCCGGTTGTAAACCAGGCAATTGAGGGAATAATTGCCGCTCGAATCGGTTGTCGCGCACTGACCTCCTAAACTTGTAGGAGCAAAGTTGCCACCGACATTTTGACCGCACACTTGAATATTGCCCAGGCCTTGAGCGGTAGTGGAATCCGTTACCATTCCGAAGACGCTGTAATAGGCAAGAACCACCTTGATGGTATAGGGGCCGACTGTCTGTCCATTTAGGGGGTAAGGCAATTTGATGGGATAACCAAGACCCATAAGCGCGTTGTCGAGTGTATAGCCGCCGCCATAGTACAGCGAAGAATAAGTGTTCAATACGATCAACTCCGTGTGGCTGCTAGTCGTGTCAATTTCCAGGTGAAAGCCGCTTCCATTGCCGACCGTATCGCCGCAGACTCCACCCGAGCACGAGGTAACTCCCGTCGAGATATTCTGAAGGAAAAATAAGTTAACGGACTTGGAGAAATTTCCCGACCCGTCATATGTGGGGGCGATGCTGGTTGCATCGCCCGAGGCAATAATAGCGAGACTGGTCACGACGTCTGCGGGGAAAGTGGCATCAACGATTTTCCCCGTAATCGTCCCCGCGGATAGAGGGAACCGTGTATTTAAGGGCGTGACGGTGACCTGCAGCGGGAAATTTCCAGGCCCCGGTATAAAGGGTTCGAATGGAGAGAATCCGGAGATGGAAAATGTTGAGGTTCCGTAGACAAATGATGAGCTCAGCGAAGCATCGTTGATACCCCAGAGGCGAACCGATGCCGACGTAATGCCCACTCCGGCCCTATCAACGAGCGACCCTCTGAATTGAAAACCTGGTTGGAGGGATAGAGTGACCTGATTTTCTATACCGGTCATGAAGGGAAAGGTCATTAAATTGTAGGCATAGTCCCCGCTGTAGGCGGCGACCCCAGAAGACACCGGCGTCGTCCAGGCGGAAAAGGTCATCGACGAGTTGTCTGTATCAAAGAGATTGAAAAGCATCGCTGGCGTTCCCGCTGTAACGTTGAGGGTGAAGGGGGTCTCATGAGCAAAGAGGGTGCCGGGGATGTGGAGTTTAATGGTTACCGGTTTTGCAGGATTTTGGAGGCTTGCGCCATTCACATCGAGACGCAACCAGCCCATTTTCTTCAAGGTCATATCCTGAGTGACGCTGGGGGGTGTTAAGGCGTCGACGGCTTGGGGCATCGTGGCGGAATATTGTGTACCGCTTGAAAACCCCCAACGAAAATTCGGATCGCTGGATGGGACCGAACAATGCGATCCCGGATCGCCCGCCGCATAGACGCTCACGGTTCCGGGCGCGACGTTATAAAACGTATACCGACCGCTGCCATCGGTCGAAACGTTCCAGGAAATGTTCGATTGCAACCCGTAGCCGGTGCTAGCGCGGCCCGACATGACGACCATTTGACTCGAGACGGAAACGCCGAGATCGCCTGAAAGTTGGCCATGAACGGTTCCGAGCGGAAGAAATCCCGTGAAGAGGGCGGTGTTGGGTCCCGCAAGCGTGACGACCATGTTGGTCTGATCGACGCTCATCGGCACCAAGGGTGATCCCTTCATGACGTAGTAACCCTGGGACGGCGTGGGCGACGGTGTTGAAAAGACCGGTGCGCCCGGTTTCCAAACAACCACGGAAACGGCTGAACCCGTATTGACGTTTCGGATCACGGCATGACCATCGGCCTGCGTAAAACCAATGATCTGTGTTGTGCCGTAAGAATTTTCATACCCCGGCAAGGTCGAGGAACCGACGGCCACTTGGAATCCCGCCAATCCAGGGCAGGATTGAATGATCGTTTCTTGGGTGGAAGAATCGCAAGGTGCGCCGCGGGTGATGTTTTTTATCCACACATCAAGCGTCGTTCCCATCGTCGACCCTGTGGTTGTGGTAATCGTTTTGGAGAATGTGTTGACGGCGCCATTCGCGTTGTGGATGACCGCATCGATGGCACAAGCCATACTGCCCGACGTACAATGGGCTTGCGTCGTGATCGTGTAATTGTCAAAGCCAAGGTTGTCCGGGACACCGCTCAGATAGGTATTGAAATATTCCGCCGGTGTCATGGGAAGAATGACGTCGAAGCTGGAAAGAGTTGCGGTGGTCGAATAAGCGTTATATTGCTCAA
>JBBQYF010000113.1:0-9067 GCA_038208955.1 Elusimicrobiota bacterium | reverse complement strand
AGTTTTTTGTAGCGAATGCGATGAGGCTGGGAGGCGGCTTCTCCGACTCTGGCTTTTAATGCTTCTTCATATTCTCGGTAGTTACCCTCGTTAAAAGTTACCTTGCTGTCGCCCTCGAACGCCAGGATGTGCGTGGCAATGCGGTCCAAAAACCATCGATCGTGGCTAATGACAAGAACGCAACCTGCGAATTCCAGAATAGCGTCCTCAAGAGCGCGAAGGGTGTTCACGTCGAGATCGTTCGTCGGTTCATCGAGCAACAGAACGTTGGCTCCGCCCTTTAGCATTTTGGCCAAATACAATCGGTTGCGTTCACCACCGGAAAGCGCGCTGACTTTTTTCTGCTGATCCTGGCCGGAAAAATTAAAGCGCGCACAGTACGCCCGGGAATTCATTTCGCGTTTGCCCAAGAGCACATTATCAAGGCCATCGGAAATTTCCTGCCAAACGGTTTTGTTATCGTCGAGCGGTCGCATCTGCCCCAAGTAGCCCAACTTAACGCTGTCGCCGACGCGAAGTTTCCCTTGATCCGGTTTTTCAAGTCCGGCGATCATTCTGAAGAGGGTCGTTTTTCCGGCGCCGTTGGGGCCAATAATGCCGACGACGCCCCCGGGACGAATCTTGAGGGTCAGGTCATCAATCA
Source organism: Elusimicrobiota bacterium (assembly GCA_038208955.1). Classification (GTDB taxonomy): domain Bacteria; phylum Elusimicrobiota; class Elusimicrobia; order 2-01-FULL-59-12; family 2-01-FULL-59-12; genus JBBQYF01. The sequence goes on along the minus strand of JBBQYF010000113.1, from coordinate 8,424 downwards.
AAACTTTCTCGTCGTAACCCTTGGAAAGATTTTCCGATTCGATCACGAGGTCTCCCAAGCGGGGGCCGGGCGGAATATAGATCTCGAGCTCCTCGGAACGCTTCAATGTATCTTGGTCGAGCAAGGCCTCGTAATTTGTGATCCGGGCTTTGCCTTTAGCCTGGCGGCCGCGCGGGGACATGCGCACCCATTCCAATTCGCGCTCGAGCGTTTTTTGGCGTTGGGCTTCCTGCTTCTGCTCCTGCGCCAGTCGTTGTTGCTTCTGGTCGAGCCAAGAAGAATAGTTTCCTTTCCAAGGGACTCCCGCGCCGTGATCGAGCTCGAGAATCCATTCGGCGATATTGTCGAGAAAGTAGCGGTCGTGGGTAATCGCCACGACGGTCCCCTGGTAAGTCTTAAGATAATTTTCAAGCCAAGCGACGGATTCCGCGTCGAGGTGATTTGTGGGTTCGTCCAGGAGCAACAGGTCCGGTGCTTGCAGAAGCAACCGGCAGAGCGCCACGCGCCGGCGTTCTCCGCCCGACAAATTAGTCACGGGGGAATCGCTGGGAGGGCATCGCAACGCATCCATCGCAATTTCGAGGGTCCGGTCCAGCTCCCATCCGTTGCATTGCTCGATTTTATCCTGAAGTTCCGATTGGCGGTTTAAGGCTTTCTCCATCGTTTCGGGAGACATATCCTCGCTGAAACTAGCGCTTACTTTTTCATAGTCCGCCAGCAGGTCGGTGACTTGTTTCATGCCCAAGGCAACGTTTTCTTTAACGGTAAGGCTTTCTTCGAGCTTCGGTTCCTGGGGAAGATAGCCCACCGTAATCCCTTTGCCAGGAAAAGCTTCGCCGTGGAAATCAGTCTCAATGCCGGCCATGATTTTGAGCAGCGTACTTTTGCCGGCGCCGTTGAGACCAATGACGCCGATCTTCGCGCCGTAATAAAAAGACAGGTAAATGTCGTTTAAAACCTTTTTACCGGGTGGGTAGGTTTTCGACAAGCCTTTCATAGTGAAGACGAAATCTTTGGCCATGAGGTTATTATAGCAGGGAGTGCGATTTACTCGCTTTCAATACGGGAATGGCGAAAGAACCGGGCCGGAAAAATGAAAAAGGAGTCCGCATCAGCGAAGCTCGGCATATTTTAATTTCAGTGAACTGCGGGGAACGACCTTGAGTGCGTAAGGATAAACCGTGACATTCACCGCGAAGGTGCCGGGGGGAGGAGCGGTTTCCTGACTGGTGATGATTAAGGCGTTGCCTTTGATTTCGACTTTTGAAATGCGGACGCTGAAGCCATCAGCCGGTCGCGCGCCGATGTACACGCCGACCACCATGCTGCGAGTGAAGTCCACCTCCGGTGCGGCTTCGTGGGGGTGGTGCTCTGCCCAGAAGCGAACCCATTGCTCATCTGTTTTCACGGCAATCTGGCCGGAATGGTTGATTGACGTATCCGTCCCATGCCATTCTTGCGGGACCGGCGCCGGCGCCACAACGGGCAGCGGCGCCGTCAGTGCGGGAATGGGGGGTACTGTTATTTTGGGGATGACGGGCGTCGGAACATTTTTCTGGGTCATGGGGTGATTTATTTTCGCGATGGGCACAGACGTTTTTTGACGCGTAATCGGATGTGGCGTCGGTACAGCAAGAATAGGCGTTTCCAAAGGCGGGGCGGGAGGCGCTTCGCGGCCGATCGGCAACGTCTCTTCAATGGGAGGTAAATTCGGCGAGGGGGGCGGGCGGCGAAAACTTTTAGTCAAAAAAGGTCGCGAGACAAGTAAGAGTACGAGAAGCAAACAGACGACAAAGAAAACTCTATTGGCGGTTTTTGAACGCACGTGAAAATTGTACTAGATTGTTCCTGAGAAAAATCTGACGAGATTAGGCCGCTTTTTCCAATTGTTTGCCGGAAGGATTTGGGGCCGTGAGATTCGTCGCTTTCTCGACCCGGCGGAGTAAAAGAATGCCTCCACTCAGTCCGCTGACGCCAACGGCGACAAACGTTGACAGGGGAAAAACGACCATCAGAACAGCGAATACGCCGCACACCGCACAGATGACGGTCCCCCGAATTGTTAGGCCGACAATGGTCACGACCGCGGGGTCTGACCAAATCGCAGCCCGCGGCCGCCCTTGGAATCCAAATACGTTAGGTAGCCGTCCCGTTCGCGCACCCCACAAAGCGAGTAGCGGAATGCCCGCTTGCCTGATCCGATCCGCTTTGGACGCGTCGACGTTGACCGACCGCCAGTGATGGATCAGCTCGGTAAAGTTGCCATAAAAGCTGTCCAAAAACCGATGAACTGACAAGACGTGCGTCAACTCTCCGAGAGTTGCAATAGCGGTAAGCAGAATGAAGAATGCCAAAACAGACTGTGCCAAGGATCCTCGGGGGGGGCGGCTCACGCTGGGCGACAAGAGCGATTCGCGTCGTTGGCGCGAGCTGGACCCCCTTCCGAACTTGTCCCATAGTACGACCAGAATCGCGGATCCGGCCAGAAATACCAAGGTCGGAAGTGCCTCCTGAAAACCGGGGTTCCCAGCGGCGGGAATAAAAACGAATGCCGAAAGAGACCCCCCGTTAATCTTCAAACGGCGCAGCGCTTGGGGGAGGGAGTTCCATCCAATAGATCTACTCGGGGTGGTTGCTTCCGCGGCTGGTGCGCCGCTTGGCGGATCATCATCGCTGGAATTGACCGTTCGTTTTTGACTTTCCCGCAGGCGATGGAGACGGTTGTGCAACTTACGGTAGTTCACTTTGTCTGCTTCGAACTGGCGTTGATGAATAAACTCGGCATTGTGAACCAACTTTAAATATTTTGTTATCTCATCGTCGGAGGTGTCCTGCGAGCCCAACAAGGCGTCAGCGCGGTCGATGAGGATTGCTAAAGTTGCGTCCAACGCCGACAGGGGTTTTTCTGGGAGAGTCGGGTTCAATCCGGGCTTAACTTCCGCGCGGCGATTTTCATGATCGGTGCGGACTAAGGGAGTGGGGGAAAGCAGCGGAACCGTGAATCCGGCTTGTTGCCCTAACGCCGCAAGCCGCGTTTGCAGAGAACGTGCCGAAGCGTAAGGTATGAACCGCATAGCTTGCCCGACGATCATTCCAAGGGCATCATAGTCTGCCTTCAAGTCGTCCGGAAGTGGTAAATTCTCCCCCGGTCCTGCGGGTTGTAATTTTTCCCGCTCGACGATACGATTTTCGAACAGATTTAATTGCTCGTGGAGCTCCTCTGAAGTCGGAAAGGTTTGGGCGGTCTTGTGCATCTGCGTCGCCGCCGATCGCTCTGGGACCGGATCAGGTATCGTTGCCGCCGCGCCGGTGAGATCGATCCGAGGGAGTTCGCTCAATACCCGTGTCCCGTTAATCCTTGTAAGGTCGGGCACCGCCAAATTGCCCTTGATGCCCAGTTCATCGAATTGACGCTGAAGGGACTCAGTGCTCTTGGGATAAGATCTCGCGGCTTGCCTCCCCCAATCTCCGAGGGCGTTAAATTGGTTTTGCATATCCGAAAGAGAATAAAAAGCCTTCCCGGTTTGTTGTTGAACATCTAGGAGACCATCAAACTCCCTTAGTTTACGTTCTGTTTCCTCGAGAACGGATGTGCCTTTAACAATCGAGCGGGACGGCAAAGGTGCCGTCACGGTGGTTGGACTGGGGCTAGGGGGTACCGTCGCTTCATGAGTGGATTCGGCAGCTCCGACGGATTGGGATCGGGCGGCTCGATAGGTATCTAAGGTGGTAAATATGGATTTGGCTATGGCCTCAGCTTTGGGATTAATGTCTGCCAACTTTTTACCCTGAGAAAGTTTTCCAATGAGGTCCCAATATTCGGCAATGAGTTGCTGTTTTTTATCAATTCGCCGCTCGACTCCAGGGATCGATGAAATTATTTGCAATCGAGCGGCCACATATCCTTCAAATTCCGTGAGTGCGGCGACGGCATCACTCTGTGACGTTGTGAAGCGTGGGTCGACCAAAGGATTCTTATCCCCCGGCTTTACCAGCCCGGGTGCTCGAAAATAGGAAATCAAAATCTTGGCGACGTATAAAAGGAATGCCCCAGCAAATAGCGATGAGAAGAGATGTTTCTTGATCGAATCCCAGGACGTGTTGACCGTTGCCGCCGTTGCATGCCCGAGGCTCGAAACGGTGTGAAGGATAGGCGTCCAAAAGAGATACGGGCTGATACTGCTACCGACAAGCGCGATCGCAAATATGGCCAAGAACAGACGATGGGTGCTGAGCCAGCTCTTCGTCGTCGGCGGGACTGGTTTGGCCGACGTCTTCTCGAGATATTCTCGGAGTAGCGTGTATTGACGTATAACATCGCCCACGCCCGGGATGTCTTCTCCCTGGCTGACACGGTCGTTCAAAAACTTAATAGCGACGTCGAGTAATTCCAATGCTTCGGGCGTGGGATTTTCTCTGGCGCTCTCAATTTCGCTCGTCAGATTTTCGATTAGCGTCTTGGCGGAGACGGGTTCAGAGACAGATGCGGCCGCGGCCGTCGGGGCCGCAGGAACCGCGGGCAATGCAGGCAACGGCTCCGGGAGCGAAACCATCGAATCAGATTGGTCGGCTGTAGGGGTGGTGGCTGGGGCCGGCTCTACGCGAGGTACGTCCTGAAATATTGGGGTTTGGGAAGTTTCTTCCTGTTTGGCGGGCATCGTTTCCGTTACAGGGATCTTTCCAGCCGTGCCAATAGGTGGCGCGGAGATTTCTTCCGAAAGAACCGGGTTTAGCGGGGGATCGATGGGAGTGGCCAGATTCTCCGGCAATAGAGATTTCCCTATCACTGCAAGCGTCGTATGGACCAGGTCAATAGCATTGACGGGGGGTGTCTGAGCTGGTTCGACTGATGGCGCTGCAATAACGGAACGAACGGAGACCCTCGACCGCACTTGTGGTTCTAGCTGTACGCGGACCCGCATTTTTTCTCGGGTCGTACGACCAAGGCGTTGGTCGTCACTATTTTCGAGTCGAGACTCCTGCTGATCTTCAAATCGGGTTTTCTTGTTATAGCGCCGCCTTTGGTTTTGTACCGATTGTTTCTCCCAGGCGGTGTGACGATCTTCGGCAGGGATAATCGTTGGAATAGAGACCACCTCTCGGACTTGATAGCCTTGGGACACCAGCGCCGGCTTGTTACGGACGTCCTCCTGCCGGGACACTTCCTTTGATGGTTGAATGGGTAGAGAGGAAGATAAGGAAGGAATCGGATCGCCCGTTTTTTTCGGGCGGAGGGTCACGCCCGCCCGGCGGATCGCTGTATTTGAATGCACAGGCGATTGTGCCCGTACGTTAATTTTTTCCCGGCTGATCTGACCGAGGCGTCCGTCTTCGGCGTATTTAATCTTGGGTAGTTTCTTGTCTTCAAAGTGGGTTTTTTTGCGTCTTTGCCGGTTTTTCTTCCCTGTCGAATGTTCATGCCAAATGGGATGCCGGTTTTCGACCGTGATGTACGAACGTCTCGACGGAGTTTCGCCGACCTGCGGCATCTCGGGAATCGTCGTAACGATTGGAATCTGTTCCTGGTTAGGTGTTTTTGCCGTCGCTATGCCTAATGAAGCGTCGGCTGGCGGCGAAGCAGAAAGGGTCAATTGCTCCACGACGACTTCTGCCAGGCTTTCCGGCACCAATGATTTCAAGAAAGCATTCCTTGTAGAAGGTGCCGGACTGCTTGTTGGGACAGGAGGCGCTAGGGCCCGATTCGAAACCGGACCGGGCCGCAGGGGTATTTTTGTGCGGCTAACCAAACCCAGACGATCGCCCCCACCAATTTCCAAAGTCGGAAAGCGTTTCTCAAAGTGCGTTTTCTTGTGGTGTCGCCGTTTTTGGTCTTTTGTGGATAGTTTTTCCCAGGCTGTGTATTGGTCTTCGACGGGAATATAAGCAGGAACGTAAGCTTTAATGGCTGTGTGATTCGCAACGCCGCTCGCTAAAGCGGTTGGGTCGGGCGCCACTGGTCCTGGATCAACTGAAGTTTGTGGGACAGGTATCGTATCGACGACAGCATTCGCTTTTTCATCCGGCGCGTCGGATGGGAGTACCGGGGAAATTTCGGTTCCTTGGTCACCTTGAATAATTCTTTCATGGGAAGCCGATTGATTACCGACGGCCGCATCGCACAGGGACAACGACGCTAAATATTGATCCAGCTCCTCATGCAGCGACGCCGCTGGCACGGAGAAGACTTTATTGAGAAGGGTTTTTAAAATCAGCAACAGGCTCGATAAATTGTTCTCAGCGCCAACGCGGACAGCAAAAGGATCCTGGGACGGCCGCAGGTTGGGCGATTCCAATTCCAGGACTGTGCGGTCTGTTTCATGACGCACAAAGTTGACAATTGTTTGATCGTCGACGACGCTCACCACTTTTGGGATCCAGGAAGTCGGCGTCGCGGTCGCGGGAGCGGTTAAGTTCTTTAAAAGGGCGGCAGACATGGACTCCCGAAGCGCAGGGGAAACGGGCGCCCCATTTTCCGCCGCCATATTGGCAACTCGCAGGACCAGCAACAATCTTTCGTAATTCCGACGGTCGTAGATCGCTGCTCGGAGGGGAACCGGCGCGAAGGGCCTGGGAATAAATAAGCTGAATAGCGGAAGGCCAACAAAGGCGGAGAGTGCCGGTTGGTCCGAAGTGCCATGGATCCACGCCCATATGGCGCTACCACCCAAACTCACAAAGGCAATAGCGGTCAGCGCCGATGTTATCCGCCGCACCTGGGGCGATGACTGACGACGAGAACCGGTAATGGCTTGCAAAGCGCGATTCGCTTCCTTCTCAAGCAATCTAGCCAAAAGTTGAGAATCACCCACTTGCGTTATAACGTTCTTAATGTCCTCGTCTGAAATGGTTTCTTCATCTTTCGTCATTAAAGCGCCAAGAAGCTGGCGTGGCCTCCCATAGCGTTTCCAAACCATCGTTGCGACCGCTGTTAGAATGGCAGCGGTCGCGGTAATTTCAAGAGCATGAGTGTAACCGCTAACCCAATGGAAATGGTTCCATAAAAGGTTCCATTGCGCGCCAACCCATTGGAATAGGGATATGGGGTGCATCGCTTCAATTTGTGGTTTAAGCCAGGCATGCGGATCGCCAGCAGGCGTCTTCGTTATCGCTTGCTGAACCACGTTGTGAACAGTCGGGTGAAGATACCCATGCGTCAGGTGATCGGACGCCTGAGGGAGGTAGTCGCGAAGAGGTTCAAGCGAAATTTTTTCCGTTACTTGCAGTCGGCTGAAGGGGCGATGCTGGCCTTTCATCACCAGGTCCCAAGCCTTCTGAGCAAAATCACCATTATTCGGCCACAACCCGCGGTACCCTAATTTATGGAGGATCTTTCCCCATTGGTCGCCACTTTGGATTAAAAGTTTGTGATCCTTCGGAAGCCAGCGCGCTGCTGACGCTACACCTTGCAGGCCGAAGAGGAGCGCCGCTCTTAGGGACCATCGCAGAATCCTGCGCATATGATAATTAAATTTTTGTGTCGCAGAACTAAAGCGGGTGTATTGAATCTCCGGTTCAAGCATCGCCGCCTTTGCTTGGGGTGAACCCAAAGGCTTGAGGGGGGACTCTGCCGGTTGATTTAAAGCCTGTCGCTTAAAGAGAGGAAGGACGCCGCTTCTTGAAAAGCAAGGATTTCCTGCCGGCGAAGGTTGGAGGGCGGCGGCCAGCGCCGGGTCAATGCAGAGCGCGAGGACCAGGGACAAAGAAATGAGACGAGCGACCGCTCTATTTGCCTCTGTCCATCCGCGGACTGAATTTTGACCCATAAATGACCCCCCCTTCAGAACTGAGGCACGGCACAATCGGTACTGCCTTGCAGTTGACGTCCAGACGTGTTTGACCCGGCAAACTATACTTCATTGGACCATCGTCGGTGAAGGCCAAAAAATCCCGTCCAAATGCCTCATGTTTTTTATGGGCCCTACCTTATTGTTTTGGCAAACCGAGAGATATGATTTTGCTGCGGTTTTAGCTGCGAATTGTTAAGAGGAGTTAATTTATGGCCTGTAGGAACGTTAATTCTTTTGATACGATTAAGACACCCAATGATCCTGTGGCTTCTTGCTTACGCTGGCGGACTTTTGACGATTCTCAGTCCCTGCATTTTGCCTGTTCTTCCATTTGTGTTCAGTGGCGCAGAGCAACCCTTTCGCAAAAGTGGCCTGCCTTTACTCGTCGGCATGGCCGTGACCTTCGTGGCCGTGTCTTCTCTGGCGGTTGTGGGGGGAGGTTGGGTCATTCATGCCAATGTATGGGGGCGCTACCTGGCGCTCATCCTGCTCACCGTTTTCGCATTTACGCTCATATTTCCCAGTTTGGCTGAACATGCGACGCGGCCCTTCACGAGGTTGGGCAGCTCGCTGCAAATGCCGGGGCAAGTGCGGAGCCCCACTCAATCCTTTCTTTTAGGGATCGCGACGGGATTTT
>JBBQYF010000112.1:0-9080 GCA_038208955.1 Elusimicrobiota bacterium | reverse complement strand
GTCCAAGTCTGGAAGTTCGAAATCCGCGATGCTTTATGCGGTCTTGGCATTTGTAACAATTCTACCCTTCGGTCTTTTAGGGCGTAATGTCCACAAAGGTTATTACCTACGTCATTCTGAGGAAAAAGCGAGGGAACAACTTGGATCGGACTACAGTGATTACAATTATTACTTGATTCGTTGGAATGAGGTTTTCAGGCCGGGTCAATCCATATTAGTTAAGGCATCTTTTTTGGCATTTCAGCCCAACTTGGTGGACGTGCAACAGGTTGATGTTTCATGGAAAGAACCATGGACAGGTCCAACCAAGTGAAATTGCCCCTCAAATATTTCTCACCAAGACAATTCCCGTGAATCTAGTTCGCAGAATTCTACTTGTTGGAACGCTTATCGTCGTAAGTGCCGCCCTAGTAGTCGGTCTTTTTGGGTTGCCCCAGCGGATAGGAAGGGCAGACATTGCGGTCGTCTTTGGAACGACCGTTGATCCAGATGGCCATCCATCAAAGCGTCTAGCGGCACGACTCGACAAAGCGGCGAATTTCTTTCGAGCCGGGCTCTGTCCTTACATTCTTGTAAGTGGTGGGTTAGGGAAAGAAGGGTTTTCTGAGGGGTCTGTGATGAAAGCCTACCTCATTGGCCAAGGCGTGTCAGGAGACCATATTTTCGTCGATAACGCTGGGAGCAACACCTACAACACTGCGAAAAATGCGTCCATCCTGATGCAGGAGCGCAAAATGGCAAGTGCGCTTTTAATCTCTCAGTTCTTTCATCTTCCACGTGCGCGGCTCGCCTTCACACGCTTTGGAATTACCCAGCTTTATTATGGTCATCCCGATTATTACGAACTACGTGATATTTATTCCCTGATACGGGAGGTTTTCGCGCTATGTCAATATCCGATGTTGTCGTATCCAAAATAATCAGAAATTTATATCGGTTCTCAACCAAGAAATTCTGGGCAGGTATTCTTTCGGTAAATTTACTTGCCAGCGTTAGCATGGCTTCAGATTCTTTAATCGATTTGTTGCCCGCCGCTCACCAAGTTCCCGCCTACAGCATAAAGGATAAAAAACTTGAAGGTCGTTGGGTCGCTGTCTGCGACCGTCATGATGGGACTTCAACTCTTGCGCCAGTCGATTTACATTCTTCAGGGCCTTCGTGTGATGGAAGTAATACGACGTGCGAAGACCCGATAAGGTTATGAGCCTTTCGTGGTCGCCGGAGAAAGACGCGCTATTCCTCATCCGAGGCCTCAACCTTCCTTCTCAAAGACAGATTGCCAGCGTTCACTCTGTTAGTGAGTGTTCTCTGATAAAAATCGGTAATCGATGTGTATTGGAAGTCGGGAAGTCAAAATTTTTTTTATTGGTCAAGGGCCAATCCGGCTCATCACCCGCCGAGCCTCCCGAAGTTTTTTCGATAGTTATAGAGTACGAAGGTCGATCCCAAATGCTTTGGGATTTTCACCGAGATGGAAATGCGACCCTTGCATGGGATGATCCCCATTTCAGTTTAGAGTGGGCAGGTGATTTAGACCAAGATGGAAAGCCAGACTTGATCATGATTCTTACCCAAAAGTATTCGTCTCTACCCACATTTCTATTTTTGTCGTCCAAAGCAGACTTAGGAGAACTGCTTAAACGAGTTGCCGAATATCGAGTCGAAGACTGAGAAAGCCCCCCGGCTTTTTATGGTGGGCACAGGTGTATGGATTCCAGGGCTTTCCGCAATGATTTTTTGTCTTTTGATTCGCGTACGGGCGATGCGGGGGAAAGTGGCTAATTCGATATTCAAGCAGTGGCGAGTTTTGGGCGCAATCCTGATCTTGAGCGCAGGAGGGCGCGGCATGATGTCCGTTTCGGCCCAGGGAACGATTATCAATTGGGCGGAAAGCAATGCTGAATGGAATCAACGCCTTCACGTGGAGGGGAACCGTTGGGGCTGCTCCTCTGCGCCTGCTGATTGCCTGACGAACCTTGAACCGGAAGTTACGAAGCAAAACCTTCGCCAGCTTTTCGTGGCCGTGGTGCTTGACACGTCAAGCAGCCAAGGCTACGCGACTCAATACAGCGAATTAAGCCTTACGCATCCGCTCCTGTCCGAAGTTGGAATCGACGATTTCGTGGGTCAGTACAAGGCGTTATTTTCGCTACCCGGGGTCGATCCGGCTGCTGTGCTGCAGAAAACGATAGCGAATTTAAAATCCAAGAATACCCGCCTAACCTTTGGCGTGACGCTCTATGAGACCGAGCTGATATCCTCGCCCTACCTTCAAGACGCGATGCTTCCCGCCACCTTAAGAGCTCAATTCGATACGCTTCATCTTTATTTGCTTCGCCGGGGAGACGGCCCTAACTATGCCAATTATGTGCAAATAGCAAAGAAGCTGTTCCCTAACGCCAGGGTTATCGCCGGGTCGTATGCCGTCGATACATTGGATTGGCCCTGGAATACCTGTGGGTCATCGGGCCGTTGCACCCTCGGTCAGCAAACCGATCTTTATCGCACCTCGATTCAAATACAAGCGGATCTTTTGCGGCAAGGAATTGTTCAAGGGATTGAATTTTATCCGGGAAATTTTGGGATCGAGGAACAATGGGGCGGCTTCAATGAACCATCCCTGTGCGCCGCTTCACGCAAGCAAGAATGCATTGATAACACGAAAGCGCTGCGGCAAATTGCCTTAACCGCTTTACAAGAGGGGCCGGCGCCAGCCCCGCCTCCGCCGGTTTTGCCTCAACCGCCACCGGATGCTCCGGTAACCGCCACTCCGAAGACGTCCTTTGTGCCCCGTGTGCATCCGAACCCCTGGCGCGGCGACCGGCATGAGAACCGAATGATCACATTCGATCAATTAAGCGGTAGCGGCATCACTATCAAAATCTTCACAACTTCTGGTCATCTCATTAAGACGCTGACTGGCGACGGCGAAACCATCGATTGGGACCGAACCGACAGCTCGGGCAGGCGGGTAGCATCCGGCATCTATTTGTATATCGTAACGAACGCCCAGGACGAAAAAGCCAAAGGGAAATTAGCCATCGTGAGATGAGCGACGAGACCGGTTCTCGGACTCTCAGTGGATGAGACAAACAAAGCATCTCTTTCCAAACAATGTAAGAAACTTAAAATCCTATATCGCTACATCACGGCCGGCTGTGGCCGAGGATCGTCTAGAACTTTAGTCTTCAGGAAACATTCTGCTCCCGCTCAAAACACCCTGCTTCTGACGGGACAACCGACATCTTGATGTTCTAGGTTTGGAATTTGTTGCCGCGGCGTCTCGATTGACATACCCCCCACCGCTATGAGATAACATCGCCGGCACAATGTCGTGCCGCTTTCGGACTGCGATGTCAACGTTAGCGTGAACAATGAGGTTCACCTACCCGGCCAGTTCTTGGCCTCCGCAGTCTTTTTCCATCATCATTCTTTCATGCCGCTCATTCTAAAGGGGATTTGAGCTTATGAATTCTTCCGCAATAAATTCTGGCGATACCGCCTGGATTCTCGTCAGCGCCGCACTCGTCATGATGATGACGCCAGCATTGGCATTTTTCTACGGCGGGTTAATCCGCAAAAAAAACATGTTGTCGATTTTGATGCAATGTTTCATGACGCTTTGCATCGTCAGCTTGCAGTGGGTGCTCTTTGGCTACAGTCTGGCCTTTGGACCCGATGTCAAAGGGATGATCGGCAATTTCGCATGGGCTTGCTTGAAAAATGTTGGGTTTACCCCCAACGCCGACTATGCCGTTACGGTTCCACACCAAGCCTTCATGATTTACCAAGCGATGTTTGCCGTGATCACCCCGGCTCTGATTCTTGGAGCCTATGCCGAACGGATGAAGTTTAGCGCCTTCTGTATTTTTACCTTGCTTTGGTCGACCTGTGTGTACGATCCGATTGCGCATTGGGTCTGGGGAGTCGGTGGATTTCTACGCGGCGCCGGGGCGCTCGATTTTGCCGGCGGAACGGTTGTCCACGTTAACGCGGGCGTCGCGGCTCTGGTTGCCGCGCTCGTGCTAGGACGCCGCCAGGGCTATCCCAAACATATCTCGCCACCCCATAACTTGCCTTTCGCCGTGATGGGCGCCGGGCTCTTATGGTTTGGCTGGTTCGGTTTTAATGCGGGAAGCGCGCTTACCTCCGGTGCTCTCGCGACCAGTGCGTTTGTGGCTACGCACACGGCGGCGGCCGTTGCCGGCCTGACTTGGGCGATTCTCGATTGGGTCTTCGCGGAGCATCCCACGGTTCTCGGGATGATCACTGGTGTTGTGGCGGGCCTCGTGGCGATTACGCCGGCAGCCGGTTACGTCGACCTTTACGGCGCAATCGGAATCGGAATCGGCGTTTCCGTGATTTGCTACGGGATGTTGTCGGTCGTGAAAGTGAAGTTCGGCTACGACGACTCGCTCGACGCTTTCGGCGTACATGGCATCGGTGGAATGTGGGGGGCCGTGGCCACGGGCCTGTGGGCAACAAAAGCCGTGAATCCGGCGGGAGCCAATGGTCTGTTCTATGGCAACCCAGGACAAGTCCTTATTCAAATCAAGGCCACGCTGGCCACCGCCGCCTACTCGCTCATCGTCTCTTATCTACTGCTCAAAGCAATTGACCTATTCATAGGATTACGCGTCAGCGAGGAGCAGGAACGTATCGGACTTGACCTGACGCAACACCGGGAATCGGCCTATACGCTGCTTGATTGAGGAGACCCGATGAAATACATCACAGCCATTATCCAACCAGACCGTTTGGACGAAGTTTTGCGATTGCTCGAAGAAAAGGAAATTCATCTTGTCACCGTGACGGCAGTCATGGGCCGCGGTCGGCAAAAAGGAATTGCCGAAGTATACCGCAGCCATGTCGAAGCGGGACGACTGCTGAAAAAGGTTAAGCTGGAAATTGCCGTCAATGACGAGTTCACTCAAGCCACGATCGATGCAATTACGTCGGGTGCGCGCACGGGCCGTATTGGCGACGGTAAAATCTTCGTGGTCGACCTAATCGACGCCATCCGCGTTCGCACAGGAGAGAAGGGGCCGGTCGCGATCGGTTAGGTTCCGTCCGAGGAACCGGTATAGTAAAATAAGAGCTTCGATGACTTCCCAACCTGAAGCGATTAGACGTTGTGAGTGGTTTCTCGGACGGGCACAGCCGGTGCGGAGCGTGGTCGGGCGCATCAGCCGCTGGGTGGGAACGTGGACCGATATCGAAGATCAGAAACGCACCGAGGCGGATTTGGAACGCGCCCTGGCCGAGCGCACGGAGACGCTGCGCCTTAAGGAAAACGAGTTTTTTCAAACCGGCACAATGGAAGGTGCGCCGCTATTTAGCGTGAGCAGTCATGATCTCCTCCATTCCTAAGCTTTACATTCTTCTCCCCGCCTATAACGAAGAGTCCTCGCTTAAAAAATTGGTTCCCCAGATCGCACAGACGTTGCTTCCATGGAAAATGCCTTTTGAAATTTGCGTGGTAAACGACGGCTCCCGGGATGGGACCGCGGCCCTGCTGGAAGCCTATCCACTCGAATGGGGTGTACGCTGCCTGTCGCACAGCACGAATCGCGGTTATGGCGCCGCGCTGCGGACCGGCTACATTTGGATGGCGCAACATGCGCGCGCCGACGAAGCGGTTATATCCCTCGATGCGGATACGACGCATTCCCCTATTTATTTCGAACCCATGATCCGGAAATTGGCGGAGGGATTCGATGTGGTGACGGCCTCCTACGTTACTTTAGGCGGACATGTGTTTGGTGTCCCGCTGCGGCGGCGCGTGATGAGCGCCGGAGCCAATGCGCTTTTCCGGATGCTCTATCCTATCGCCGGCACGCACACCTACACCAATGGGTTTCGGGCCTACAGGATCGGGGCGTTGCAACGCGTTTACCAACAGTTCGGCGATCGCCTGATTCAGGAAACCGGATTTGCCGGCGGAACTGAGCTCTTGTTAAAGGTCTGTTCGGGAGGCGTCCGCACGGCCGAAGTCCCCTTCGACTTGCACTACGAAAATCGCGGCAACGACAGCAAAATCAATATCCGCCGCACGATCGGCGGCTATCTCTCGGTCCTGCGTCGAGTTAAGCGCGCCTCCCGCTAGGCGACCTGTCGTTCGGGTTTAGGGAACGAAATAGCGTGTCGGGCCAAATACCGCGGAGGATTTTTTGACAGCGGATCGCGACATTCTTCGAAGGGTCATGACTCATCCTGCCGTTTGGTTAATTCCGCTTATTATTGTTTTGATGTGGGCGCGCGGGCGTTTGAGACTTCAACCGCTTGAGTCGGATGTTACTCTTTATGCCGTCATCGGGCACGAACTGCGTATGGGCCGCGAGTTATATACCGATGTTTGGGATCATAAACCACCGGCTGTTTATGTGACCTATGCCCTGGCCGAAAAAATCACAGGGTTTGGTTGGAAATCCATTTATCTATTAACCGTCGGCGGCTCCATTTTAGTCTTGTTGGGCTGTTACGGCGCTGGAACATGGGGAGCTCGAGATCCGTGGGTCGGGCTCTGGGCGGCGCTTTTCTGGACAGTGGTCTCGGGCGATTTGTTGCTCGAAGGAAATCAGCCCAACACAGAATTATTTATTAATGCCTGTTTGATCGGCGTCGTATGCTGCTGGTGGTCGGCTGGCCCGCCGGCCATTGCCCGGCGCGCGATCCTGATTGGAGTTCTAGGCGCCTTGGCCTGCTTGTATAAGCCAGTGGCTGCTTTACCGTTGTCGGCGATGAATGCATCGCTTCTCATTTGTCCGCCGGTCGGAATGACGCGTAAATCAATTTTTTTAATCGGCCTACTCGCGCTCGGAATCTTTCTTATCACTATCGCCGCGGTGGCCGGATATTTTGCCTGCTTCCACCGGCTTTCCGATTTTACCGGAGCCGTCTTTGAATTTAGTCGTTATTACGTAACGCAAGCGCCTTTCTACAAAGGAACGCTGTTCTCAAACGTGCTGGCTTCTTTCAGTCCCGGCTCTTTCATGCGCTTTCTACCCGCAGGTTGTTTGAAAGGCTTGGAATTTTTACTCGCTGTCTCCTGCCTAGGGTTTTTTGTGGGCGTGGCGTCGCATCGCGCCTGGTGGGTGTTTTGGCTGAGCTGGTCGCTAGCCACGCAGGCGGCGCTCGGTATGCCCGGTTATTTTTTCCCTCATTATTTTCAGTTGTGGTTGCCCGTTCTCTGCGTCGGAGCCGCTTTGGCGATTCATGAATGTCGTCGTGTGACAAAAAAGACGGGTGCCATTATTTGTGCCGTCGCGGTGTCGCTGGGGTTATTCATCGTCGAGCGCCACGCCTATAGCTTAACGCCGGATGATAGCTCGCGTTTATTGTGGGGAGACCGTTTTGTGCAAGAACGCGACGCCGGGCTTTATTTGTCATCGGTCATGAACCCGGCCGACGCGTTTTATCAATGGGGGCCGGCGACGGGTCTTTATTTCTATAGCGGGAAACGTCCGCCAAGCGGTGTGCTTTGGGCTTCCCATGTTGCCGGCCCGCTTAAGAAAACGTTGGAATCCCGTTTGGTCGCTGATCTTGAGCGCGCAAAGCCCGCTTTCTTGATTTCTTCGCCACGCACGATCGGCGACACGCCTGCGGATTCGTCCGTGCTGGCTTATGCCCGATCACATTATGTCCCGCTTCCGAAAAAACTCGCCGGCACTTTTTATTTGTTTGCGCGCCGGGATCATGCCAAACCTCGAGAACAGCGGCCATGATTGCTGGATGGCCCCGACTGGACGCACGATCGGCGGCTATCTCTGGGTTGAAGGGCGAGTTAAGTGCCGCACGCTAGCTGACGATCCGATCCCGTTTAGAAAGCGAAATAACGATTACTCCACTCAGGATTACAGCGGCCCCAATCGCCATCATCGCCGTCAACCGTTCTTGGAGAAAACCGCAGCCCAGCACCAAGGCGACGAGGGGATTGACATAGGCGTATGTCGAGAGCAAGCGCCGAGAAATATGCGTCGTCAGCCACTGGTAGGCGGAAAATCCAACCAGCGAACCGAAGGTGATCAAATAGGCGAGATGCCCCCAAACAAGCATGGGCACAGGGCTGCGGTCGAGCACAGACCAATCCCCGGTCAGGGTGCTGATGACAAGCAATATCAAGCCGCCGGCGATCATTTCCATTCCCGCCGACAACGCGGTCTGGCGCGGCAAGGGGGCGCCTGCCGCGACCAGAGTTCCAAGACTCCAAGAAAGAGCCGCGCCTAGTAATGCAAAGTTCACTCCCATCGTCCGGTGTTCGATGGCCTCGGCGAAAGGGTTCATCAGCATCGCGACGCCGATCAACCCCATTAAAACCCCCACCAGAGTTTGCCGCGAAGGACGTTGCTCCCGGGAATGAAGGGCGGGAAGGCAAACCATCCACAGGGGAACGGTGCTAATCAAAATCGCCGCCATACCGCTTGTCACCCGTTTCTCCGCCCACACCACGACGGCATTGCCGGTGACGAAGAATAGAAATCCAATCAGGGTCGCCCATTTCCATTGGCAAATTGTCGGCCGTTCGGCCGATTGGTGGCGGCCGATGGCGTAAAGAGGAATTCCGGCGCCGAGAAATCGTATAGCCGCCAGCAGCAGGGGCGGAATAGACTCGACCGCCACGCGAATCGACATGAAAGTCGATCCCCAAATCAAATAAACTGTTGCCAGCGCCAACACAATTTTCCAGCGCGGCGCCGGTATGTTCGATGAACTCATTAAATCCTAACTCGCTTTTATCCGACCTCGCGGGGCCCATGTTTAACCGATAAACGGCCCAGGATTTTTTGGTCAGAAATTTACGAAAAATCGGGCCGGCTCTTCACCGCGTTGTAACACATTTCAGGCATACTTTTAGCGCATGTTGCGCCGTTTACTTATCATTATTCTTGTGGCTGCGATCGGAAGCTCCGGTTGGCCCGCGGATCGGCCTTATTTGATGGCCCGGCGTTATGCCGCTGCGACGCCAGAAACTGGATATGCGACGCAGGCATTGGTGGCCCGCTCCCAATGGACGCGTTGGCTGTTTTGGCGGCCCACCGAAATTCGGCTGGATATTTCTCGCCTGGCGCACGATCTACAAG
>JBBQYF010000111.1:0-9097 GCA_038208955.1 Elusimicrobiota bacterium | reverse complement strand
TTGGAGGCCCGCTACCCCGATTCGCCGCTTGTGCATTTGTTGCGCGCGTGGGTGTTGTACGACCGCGGGGACCGGCGCGGAGCAATTGAGCAAACGCATAAAGTCGGCGAGTTGGCTCCAACCGAACTCGTCGAACATTACAATGAAAGGCTACTGGCTGAAATAAAAAAATGAAAAAACCCACAGTTCTCCCGCCGACGCTCTTATACCGATTGCACCAACTGTGGATGGAAGAGGTCCCGCTACCCCGGCTCATGACCGATGTCGGAACACCGTCCTACGTTTATAGCCGCGCCCGTTTGATTGATAATTTCCAACGTTTCGACGAAGCCTTTAAGCCGATGAATCACCTCGTCCTGTTTGCCGTCAAGGCCAATTCCAACGGGGCGCTCTTATCATTGTTTGCGAAGCTCGGCGCGGGAGCGGACATTGTTTCCGCCGGCGAACTCTTTCGCGCACGCAAAGCGGGTATTCCACCCGGGCGAATCGTATTCTCAGGGGTCGGAAAACGCCCTGATGAAATTCGCATGGCTTTGGAAGCCGGCATCCTGATGTTTAATGTCGAATCGGTTGAAGAATTGCAAACCATTGACCGCGTGGCGTCCTCTCTCCATAAGGCCGCGCCCGTATCGATCCGTGTGAACCCCGATGTGGATGCGATGACCCATGACCATATTACGACCGGTAAAAAAGAAAATAAGTTCGGCATACCCTTGTCGCAGGCGTTGCCCGTGTTTCGCATGGCGGCGGGCCTGCCGCGAATTAATCTGTTGGGTGTGCACGCCCACATCGGTTCTCAAATTACGAGCACTCGACCCTATATCGCCACGCTGGAAAAGGTGCTGAACTTAATCGACACGCTGGAATCGGAGAAAATCAATTTACGTTATGTGGACCTGGGCGGCGGCTTGGGAGTGCGATACAAAGACGAAACGCCGCCGGCGCCGAAGGACCTCGCTCGAGATATACATCACCGGCTGAAACGCCGAGAGATCACGCTGCTATTAGAACCGGGACGTTATCTGGTGGCCGATGCCGGGCTTCTACTCACGAAAGTGTTGTACCGCAAGCACGTCGGGGCCAAACACTTTGTGATCGTCGACGCCGCGATGAACGATTTGGCTCGGCCGGCGTTATACGATGCGTATCACGGCGTATTCCCTATTCATATTAAGAAAGGGCCCAATGTGACGGCCGATATCGTCGGTCCGGTCTGCGAATCAGGTGATTATCTGGCGCGGAACCGGGCGATGATTCTGCCTGCTGCTGGCGAGGGACTCGTCGTGACGACGGCGGGAGCTTACGGATTTGTGATGGGCTCGCAGTACAATTCGCGTCCCAGACCGCCCGAGGTAATGGTTCACGGGAACAAGTGGACCGTGGTTCGGGAACGCGAGACGCTTGAGGATTTGGTCCGCGGTGAACACATTCCGCCGGATTTGTAAGTCAACTGGCCGTCGATTCAAATAAACAATGAAAACAATTCCATTTTGGAAAATGAGCGGCTCCGGCAATGACTTTGTGGTGGTCGATAACCGCCAGAAAGTCATTAAAGGAAGTTTGTCCGCTTGGGCGCGGCGGCTTTGTCATCGCCAATTCGGCGTTGGGGCCGACGGCTTGCTTTTGCTTGAGCCAAGCCACGAGGCGGCATTCCGGATGGTGTACTTTAATGGAGATGGCTCGAGAGCGACGATGTGCGGTAACGGCGCGCGCTGCATGGCCTGGGTTGCCCATGAAAAAGGTGTCGCGGGAAACGCCTTTCAATTTTTGACGGATGCGGGCCTCGTTGGCGCCAACGTTAACGGCCAAACGGTCGAAGTGACGCTGTCCGACGCGCATAGCTACAAGCCGGTGTTTCCCGTTCGGGTTGGGAAAAAAACGTATAAGGTGTCGTTCATTAACACAGGCGTTCCGCATGCCGTCGTCCACGTGGCGGACGTCGACCACGTCAACGTCGACGAGCAAGGCCGACTTCTCCGGTTTCATAAAGTCTTCGGCGTAGGGGGTACCAACGTGAATTTTACCCAACGTCTCGACGAGCATACGCTTAAAGTGCGCACCTATGAGCGCGGCGTCGAGGGTGAGACCCTCGCTTGCGGAACAGGCGTCGCAGCGAGTGCCATCACCGCTGCACTACAAGGTATCGTCAAACCCGTCGTTCGTGCGCTCACGGCGGGGGGCGATAAATTGACGGTGCGTTTTGACTGGCCTGCCGGACAAGCGAGTCAAGCCATTACGCACGTTCGTCTCAAGGGACCCGTTGCGCTCACATTTAAAGGGGAATTCAGTTATTAAATTAGTCAAAGCCATTGCCGGCGGCAGCGGAGGAGCGAGTCATGTTTAAAGGATCGTACGTTGCTTTGGTCACGCCGTTTCGCAAGGGACGCCTCGATGAGACAACCCTAAAGTCTCTCGTTGATTACCATATCGAACAGGGTACCGACGGGCTTGTCCCCTGCGGCACCACGGGCGAATCCCCGACGCTTTCCCATGCCGAGCACCGACGCGTTGTAGAGATTGTCGTGAAAACGGCCCGGGGACGCATTCCCGTGATCGCCGGTGCCGGGTCAAACTCGACCGCCGAAAGTCTTGAACTCGTGCACCATGCGCAAAAGGTTGGGGCCCAGGGCGCCCTGCTGGTGGTCCCTTATTACAACAAGCCCACCCCGGCCGGCCTCTATGCCCATTTCAGCACGTTGGCTAAAGCGACGAAGTTGCCTCTCGTTCTCTATAACATCCCTGGGCGAACCGCGATCACGATGTCGGTTGAAACGGTGGTGCAGTTGGCCGAAGATTGCCCGACCATCGTGGGAACCAAGGAGGCAACGGGGAGCCTGGACTATACGAGCCAACTATTGTCGACTCCGGGCATGAGCCGATTTATCGTTTTCTCCGGCGATGATTCGCTGACGTTGCCGCTGATGTCGGTGGGAGCTCAAGGGGTCATTTCGGTGGCGGCCAATATCGTGCCGCGGGCGGTAGCTGAATTGTGCCGCAGCATGTTAGCCGGCCAAGTCGCGCATGCTCGCGAACTTCACTTTCAATTGTTTCCCTTGATTCGAGCGCTATTCCTCGAGACAAATCCGATCCCGGTTAAAGCCGCCATGCAAATTCGCGGTCTTTGCGGCGGAGAGCTGCGATTGCCACTGGTGCCCATCGGAGCGGAAAACCGGAAAAAATTGGTTGCGGCGATGAAGACGAATCCACTGCTCAAATTATCTCGTGACCGTTAAATTAATCATTTCCGGCGCCGCCGGACGAATGGGTTCGCGTGTTGCCTTGCTGGCGACGCAAGATTCGGAGCTTCAGCTTGTCTACGGCCTAGAGTCGGAGGCCAAGTCTTCGGCCGGTTTCCCAATTGGACCGGATGCGACGCAAATCAAGACGGCCGACGTCGTCATTGATTTCTCCATTCCGGACGCCACGCTGGCGCTGCTGAAATCGCTGGGCCAATATAAAAAACCCGTCGTTATCGGGACGACGGGCTTCTCGGCCGAGCAGGACGCGAAAATCAAAGACCTCGCGAAAGTCGTGCCGGTTGTGAAGTCAGCAAACATGAGCCTTGGGGTTAACGTATTTTTTAAAGTGGCTGAAGCGATGGCCAAGGCATTGCCGGGTTACACAGTCCATATCGAAGAAACGCATCATATTCATAAGAAAGACAAGCCATCGGGGACCGCCCTTCAAGCTGGCCGTTTGATTGAGGAGGCCACCGGTCAGAAAGCGACGTATGCATCGCTTCGGGAGGGTGAGGTCATCGGCGATCACCGCGTGATCTTGAGCGGGCCACTCGACCGTATCGAGCTTTTTCATCATGCGGACTCTCGTGACATTTTTGCGGTGGGGTCTCTGCATGCGGCGAAGTGGGTGGTCGGAAAAGCACCGGGACTGTATTCGATGCAAGATGT
The DNA here is from genome assembly GCA_038208955.1 of Elusimicrobiota bacterium. Classification (GTDB taxonomy): domain Bacteria; phylum Elusimicrobiota; class Elusimicrobia; order 2-01-FULL-59-12; family 2-01-FULL-59-12; genus JBBQYF01. The sequence continues at coordinate 5,189 of JBBQYF010000111.1, read as the reverse complement.
GTTAGGGCTATAGAATCCGGCATGCTTTACTGCCGCTTCGCATCAGGGTCCGTCTCCGGGTGGGGGATCATCGAACAGCATGAAATCTGGGAAATAACACCCGACATCTTTTCGGCATTCGAAAAAACCGGCCGGTCGTTTCCGATGGATGACGTGCGGTTTCTGCCGCCGTGCCAACCCTCTAAGGTGATCGCGATAGGCCTGAACTATAAAGACCATATTCAGGAATTCGGTCGCAGCGAAATTCCTTCGGAACCGGTCCTGTTTTTAAAAGCGAACAGCGCGGTGATCGGATTTAACGAACCGATTGTTTTGCCGACGGGTGTGGCGCCCGTGGATTATGAAGCCGAGCTCGCTGTCGTTATTTCGAAGACAGCCCGCCGGGTTTCGGAAGCGCAAGCGATGGAGTTCGTGCTAGGGTTCACCTGCTTAAACGATGTCACCGCGCGCGCATTACAGAAAAAGGACGGCCAGTGGGCCCGTGCCAAGTCCTTCGATACGTTCGCGCCGATCGGACCTTGGATAGCCGGTGGACTCCCACCCGATAAACTGCGCGTCGAAGCTTACTTGAACGGCAAAGTCGTCCAACAAGGTCACACGAGCCAAATGATTTTTAGCGTGCCGCAACTCGTCGCCTTTGTGTCGAGCGTGATGACGCTCAATCCCGGCGACGTCATTTCAACGGGGACGCCGATGGGCGTTGGCCCTCTGGCGGCCGGAGACGTCGTCGAAGTTTTCGTCGAAGGAGTCGGGCGATTACGTAATCCTGTCCAGGCCGAAGAGGGTCGAGTAAGGTCTCTATGAAATACAGCCAACGCATCGAGCAGCTGCCGCCCTATCTCTTTGCCGAGATCGACCGGAAGAAAAAAGCCGCCATTGACCGCGGGGTGGATATCATCTCGCTGGGTGTCGGCGATCCCGATCGCCCAACGCCGGCCCATATTGTGGCCGCCGGACAAGAAGGTTTGGCCCGACCGGCCAATCATCAATACCCGTTTGGTTCTGGGCTCTTTGCTTTCCGCAAAGCGGTGGCCGGTTTTATGGAGCGACGTTTTGGCTTGACACTTGATCCGGCGACGGAGATCTATTCGCTCATCGGGTCGAAAGAAGGCCTCGGTCATTTGCCGCTGGCCTTTCTCAATACCGGCGACATTGCCCTCGTCCCAGATCCCGGGTATCCCGTTTACAAAAATGCCACGCTCTTTGCCGGGGGCGAGCCCTATCTCATGCCGCTCGCGGAAGAAAGCGGTTTTCTTCCTGATCTCAATGCGATCCCGGATGCGGTTCTGGCGCGCGCCAAGCTCCTATTCTTAAATTATCCGAACAATCCCGTGGCGGCGGTGGCGCCGCGCGGGTTTCTCGAGGAAGTGGTTGCCTTCGCCAAAAAGCATCACCTGGTGGTAGCCTACGATAATGCCTATTCCGAAATGTATTTCGAAGAGCCCCCGCTCAGCTTCTTAGAAATTCCGGGGGCGCGCGATGTTGGGATCGAGTTTCATTCGCTTTCTAAAACCTACAACATGACGGGATGGCGCATTGGCTGGGTTTGCGGAAATCCGGAGTTGATTAGCGGCTTGTCGAAAATTAAAGACAGCATCGACTCGGGGGCGTTTCAAGGTATTCAGGAAGCAGCGATTGCCGCCCTCAGCGGCTCGCAGCTCTGCGTTGAAGAGATGCGATCCCTTTACAAAGGGCGCCGGGATATCTTTGTCCAGCGCATGCGGGAGGCCGGCTGGATCATGCCCATGCCGGCGGCCACTTTCTATATTTGGGCGCATACACCGAAAAATCATGATTCGACGCTGACAGCCGCCCGCTTGCTAGACGAAGTGGGAGTGGTTTGCACCCCCGGCGTAGGATTTGGCCCGTCGGGAGAAGGCTACGTGCGATTCGCCCTCACGGTGGAAGAAGCGCGACTGATTGAAGCCATTGAACGAATCAAGAAAGTCAAATGGTGATATGCAAACTCGGGCCTACATCGGATTAGGTTCCAATTTGGGAGACCGCCATGGATCGATTGTTCAGGCCTTGTCGGGCATCGGAGCCTTGCCCGGGACATGCGTTCTGAAGGTCTCAGCGATTCAAGAAACGCAACCCTTAGGTCCCGTTCAAGACCAACCCATGTTCCTAAACGCCGTGGCGGCCGTGTCCACAACCCTGGAACCGTTGGAATTACTTGACCGGCTTCTCGCGATCGAAAAAGGAATGGGACGCATTCGCGGTGAACGCTGGGGTCCCAGGATCATTGATCTGGATATTCTACGGTACGGGGACCAAACCATTAACCATCCCCGCCTCCGCGTGCCGCACCCTGAAATGATGTCCCGGCCATTCGTCTTGGAAGGACTCAGGCAGGTTAAGGATGCGATGGCCGAGGACAAAACGCGACGATGATAATCGACGGTAAGATTACGGCTCCCTCGCTGAAGTTGTTAAAACAGCGTCGCCAAAAAATTGTCGCGCTGACCTGTTATGACTTCACGACCGCGGGATTGCTAAATGACGCCGGCGTCGACGTGATCCTCGTGGGGGATTCCTTAGGCATGGTCAAGTTGGGCTTACCCTCAACGTTGCCCGTAACGGTCGAGGATATGGAGTATCATACGCGGATCGTTGCCCGGGGAAATTCAAAGGCTTTGCTCGTCACGGATTTGCCCTACATGTCCTATCACGCGTCCGGTGAAGACGCCGTGCGCAACGCCGGGCGAATGCTGAAAGCGGGCGCCGAAGCGGTAAAGATCGAAGGCGGCGAAGAAATGGTGCCGGTCATCCGTGCCTTGCGATCGGCGAAGATTCCCGTCATGGGTCACCTGGGAATGACTCCTCAGTCGGTGAACGAATTTGGCGGCTATCGGGTGCAGGGTCGCGCGGCCGCCGCGCAGCGTAAAATACTTCGTGATGCGCGCGCATTAGAAAAAGCCGGCATATTCAGTTTGGTCCTGGAATGTGTTCCAAAGGCGCTGGGCGCCAGGCTCACGAAATCGCTGTCAATCCCAACGATTGGGATTGGTGCGGGCAGCCAATGCGACGGCCAGATCCTCGTTATCGACGATTTATTAGGACTAACCGCGCCGCCGCTGCCGCGTTTTGTGAAGGCTTACGGTCGTCTGCGCGAGGAGATCAAGCGGGCCGCCGGTGCTTACGCGCGCGACGTACGGGGGGGAACATTTCCCGATGACGAGCATTCCTATCGATGAACTAACTCTGCCGCCGCTTTGTTTTTAGTTCTCGGCATCGTTTTTATTGGTTTGCTGGTGGTCTTTGCCATCGGCGTTTACGGTTCTTTGGAAATCACGCGCATTCCTTATCTGGCGGTGCCCTATCAACCCGCCGATTTTGGATGGCCTTGCGAGCCGGTGCAGTTCATGTCGCACGATCAGCTTCGGTTGCGCGGGTGGTTTATCCGAGCGACGGAGCCATCGAGCCACACGATCATGATTCATCATGGCATCGGGTCGAATGCGGGTGATATGCTGCTGAACACCGTTTGCCTAAGAAAAGATGGTAAATGGAACCTCTTTTACTACAATTTCAGAGGCCATGCCGATAGTGACGGCGCGCGCACCTCGCTCGGGCCGCTCGAGCTACGTGACATGGAAAGCGCGGTGGCGTTTCTCACGGCCAACTATGCGAAAGAGGCCAAGCATTTAGCGGTTTATGGCCATTCGCTCGGCGCCGCGGTGGCGATTGTCGGCGCGGCACGGATGAAGGAAATTGAGGCGGTCGCGGCCGAAAGCCCTTTTTCGTCGATCAGTAAAACAGTCCGGCATTTTTCGTGGATCTATTACGGGATTCCCTATTTCCCGTTTATTCCGCTCGCGCTGTTGTTTACGTCGTGGCGTCTCGGCCTTCGCATCGGAAACTTTGCTCCAGCGGACGTCATCGGCGATATCGCTCCGCGCCCGCTTTATCTTATTTTTGCCGAGCGGGACCTGCGCATGCCGCTGCGCGATGCCGAGCAACTGTGGGCGGCCGCCCAAGAACCCAAAGAGCGCTGGATCGTTCCAGGGGCGGATCATGGGGAACCGTGGGTGGTCGCACGTGAAGAGTACGAGAGTCGTCTCATTAAATTTTTTGGTAAAGTTTATCACTCGAACAGCAACTAACGAAGATAGGAGTCGCCGTGAAAATAATTAAATCTGTCGCTGAAATGCAGTCTTATACGCTGCGTCAACAAATACAGGGTCAGTCGATTGGGTTTGTTCCGACGATGGGCGCGATTCACGAGGGGCATCTGTCGCTTGTCCGAAGGGCGCGTGATGAAAATGATGTTGTTGTCGTTTCGATCTTCGTTAACCCGCTGCAATTCGGACCCCAGGAAGACTTTCGCCGGTATCCAAGGACACTGTCTCGAGATATTAAGCTGGTCTCTGCGGCGCACGTTGATATTCTGTTCATTCCCACCGCGGCCGATATGTATCCAGACGGTTTTGCCACCACCGTTGATGTGCCGTCGCTCACGCAAACGCTTTGTGGTCCGTTTCGTCCCGGCCATTTTAGAGGAGTGGCGACGGTGGTCGCGAAATTGTTTCAAGTCGTTCAACCGACCCGTGCTTACTTCGGCGAAAAAGACTATCAGCAAATTCGCGTGATTGGCCGGATGATTGACGACCTACGCATGCCGGTGCGGCTCGTCCTCTGTCCGACGGTTCGTGAAAAAGATGGCCTCGCCGCCTCGTCGCGCAATCGCCATTTATCGCGGAAAGAGCGGGACGAAGCCGTCAAGCTATACCAAGCGCTTTTTTTAGGACGTGAGCTCGTCGATCAAAAAATTATGTCCAATTCCGACCGCTTGGCCAAGCGACTTATGCAAGTCCTTTCAACGATCCCGAAAGTTAAAGTGGACTACATTTCGGTCGTCGACCCAGGGACGTTGGCGGAAATGAAAACGATTCGTCGTCCCGCCGTGCTCGCGGCCGCCATCCGGATAGGGAAGACCCGCTTGATCGATAACGTGATTATTCCCTAGGGGCGATCGTCCCGGCGCTAGGAGAGGCCGAGGGACGGTCCTCATTTGATGAATCCAAATATTCCTGTCGAAACCGATTTCCTTGTTTTGGGCAGCGGCATTGCCGGCCTGAGCTTGGCGCTAAAGCTATCGCGACTGGGAAGCGTTTGCGTCGTTGCGAAAAAGGAATTTCTCGAAGGATCCACAATGTATGCGCAGGGCGGCATCGCCGCGGTGATGG
>JBBQYF010000110.1:0-9109 GCA_038208955.1 Elusimicrobiota bacterium | reverse complement strand
CAATGAGAACGTCGCGTGGAGCAATAGCGCTACAAACGTCGGAACATCGACGACCACCGTTTCTTGGGGTGGGGTGTTTTCCATTAGCGAAGTTTTTACGAGTAGCTTTGTTTTTAACACGTCTGGTATCACAGGCGCTAGTAGCATCTTGACGTATCAAATGCGTATTAACAATATTCTCATTGGATCGCCAATTCCTGTTGTTGGTACGCTGCCCGCCAAGATCTACGTTACAAGTCTCAATCCGAACACGGCGTATACCGCGCAAATTGAGTTGACTGAGGCCTCAGGTTGTTCTTCTGACTTACCCTTTGTCGCTCTTTCCACGGATACGTTGCCGGTACCGCCGACGAGTGGAACGCTCGGTACCTCGGCACCGCGCGTGCTGAATGCTACCTGGACGGATCCAGCGCCTCCTGCCGGCAATCCGAACGGATCGCATTATAGTCTTCAATATTGTCAGGATCCCGGCTTTGCGACCTGTACCACGTACAGCCCGAACCCGACGAAAGCCGCCACCAACACGACCGTCAGCAACATCACGGCGAGCGTCTTTCCGGAATCGACCTATTATGGCCGAGTGAAAACGGTTAGCCGGTCCGGCGTTCCAGCCAATGACAGCGATTATATTTCTTTAGTATCAACGACCACGGCATCGGAAGCTCCCACAGTTCCAGCTCCCGTCTGTACGCTCAATGCCGCCAAAACGCAGGCTACTTGTTCAGTCTTCGGGACGTCAGAGACAGGACGCTACGGCCTGGACATTAGCAGCCAACTTCTTTACCACTGGAATTATGCGCCCGCGGCGGGGGTGACGTCGGTAGTCCCGCAGGATGTCGTGGCCAGCAGTTCGACGGTCCTTGCCTTTAACGTCTCCGGAACCTTCCAGGTCTCCGCAAAAGTAACGGGCCATTACGGTTCGGGTCTTTCCACCAACAGCTCTTCGACGACCATCGTCGTGCCGCAAGTTGTTAATTCGATGGCCATCACCCCCAGTACGACAACCGTCGGGACTGGCGGGACCCAACTCTTTGTTGCCAAGGTCTACGATCAATTTGTCAAATTGATTTCCGGCCAAGTCGCGAACTGGACGCCCAATGGCGCCGGAACATTTAATCCTGGCAATCCCGCGACGCAGGTAACTTTAACCGCCACAACGACTCCCGGCGTCTATACAATCCAAGCGGGCGTGCCGGCGACAGCTGTATCGACGACCGCAGTCGTCACCGTCCAGTTCAATAATGTCATTATTTCGTCCGCCGGTCCGCAACCTGTAGGTTTAGGCGAAACCGTGCAGTATCACGCGACGGTTCTAGATCCCATCACCGGCTTGCCGCTCTCGGTGCAGCCGCCTGTCACCTGGAGTATTGATGGTACGGCGACCGCTAACCAGGTGGACTCAAATGGGCTGTTTACCGCCCTGACGCCTGGATCCTTCGCGGTTCGAGTGAACGTCCCGTCGACCGGGGATACAAATTCGGTACCGGTGACCGTACAAAATAACGTTATTACCGTAACGCCTTCGACCAGCACGGCCAGTACCGGTCAAAGCGTGTTTTATAACGCGACGGATGTACACCCAAGCGGAACGGCCGTCACCAATAGCACGATCACTTGGACAGCCATATGCGATGGGCAACCTAATTCCATTACCTCGACGGCGAGCAATTCGGCCACCTTCTTGGCGCAGAATTCGGGGAACTGCACCATCAATGCGGCGGATACGTTCGGAGATGTGGGTACGGCAACGATTGTGGTCAATCCCGCGGCCCCGATCTTTACCACAGCAGCGTCAGCCACCGTTTACATTACAAGTGCGACGTTGAACGCGGTAGGCGCCGGGTTTAACAGTGACCCGATCAGCTATGCCTGGACAGTAGTGTCCCCGGTCAATCCTCCCGTCGACATTACTCCTAACAATCAGCCCTCGGCCACGACGGCTTCAGCGCAGTTTCACATGGCCGGTCTTTACACGATTCGATGCACGATCACCGATACCGTAAATGGTCAAACGGCCAGCCAAGATGTCCCGGTGACCGTCAATCAAGTCTTGTCGCTGCTGACGGTACTTCCAAATAACATCACGATTACGACTTTTGCTAATCAGACCTTTACGGCTAACGGCTCCGACCAATTCGGACAGCCGGAAGCGGCCGCTAATGTGTCTTGGTCCACCTCTTTCGGGAATGTCAGTGGTTCGGGTGTGTTCAGCTCGCCATCGTTCGGCAGCAACATCCTGGTCCGCGCGACGAGCGCCGGGGTTAGCGGTGTCGCCAACATTAGCGTCGTCAGCTTCGATGTGAGCAGTGCTTACGCCTATCCGGTCCCCTATAAATCGACGAGTGGGGTAGGAGTCATTACGTTCGCTGGCGTCGGTAATGATGCTAAGATTCGCGTCTACTCGGCGAGCGGTCGCGAAGTGTTCTCGACCGAAGTGACACCTTCCGATGGCAAATACGCGTGGAATGTTAAAAATTCAGCTGGCGAAAATCTAGCAAGCGGAGTATACTTCTACGTGGTCGAAAGCCAAGATGGAAAGAAAGATGGAAAGCTCATCATTATTCAATAATCGTTCACGCGCCATCCTAGCCGGGGTTCTCTCCTTTCAGTTCATCGCCAGTTCGGTAATGGCGGAGACAGCGAAGCCCTTTCCGGCGATTGGGAGTGTGGCCGTGATGGAAGGGCATTGGAACGCTGCCCCCGACCTATTCCTGAAACTTCAGGATCAGGTCAAAGACGAACCCATCCGCTTCCAGCTTCAAGCCTCCGCCGCCGAACAATATTTTTCGCAACTTCTTTGGGAAGAAAGTCGTGATGCATTCCAAAAGTTGCTGAAAGCGCGCAAACCTTCTCCTTCACTGTTTTACCAAGAAATGGCCAATCTTCGGTTGGCTGAAATCGAGCTCCTCGCGGGCAAACCCGACGAATGCTTGCGTGATTTAGATCCACTCGTTAAAGACACCAATCCCTATATTGCTCAAGAAGCGGTTTTCCTGCAGGCCCGGTCATTCCTTTATAAGCGGAAATGGGAAGACATGAACCGGACTTTGAAACAGTTGTTGCAGATGAATCCCGCTTTCGCGGACGATTTGGCTGTAAACCTCTTGCGGGGGGTGGCCGCGCTTGAACAAGACCGTCCGGACGAAGCGATTTTGTATTTGAAAAAATATCCCGAAGAGCCCTCAGCACTTTATTACCAGGGCGTTTGCTACATCAAGAAAAAAGAAATTTCGAGCGCTTTGCCCCTTTACCAGCAAATTTTGCAGAAGGATGCCCGTAGTGAATGGGTCGACCGCATGCGCCTCGTCTTGGGTGAAGCGTTCTACATGGGTCACGACCTGACCTTGGCCCAGGAATTCTTCAAACCCGTCACGCGTCCTCAGGCCGATCCCACGCTGCGACCCTTGGCCATGCATCGCCGGGCCTGTCTCTTTTTCGAACAAAAAGATTTTACGAACTGCGAAAAAATCCTCCTTGACCTGCTTAAGGAATATCCCAAGCATCCCCTGCGCTCGGAGTGGAGTTACCTCTACGCATCGGTCCCCATTTTTCAAAAAGACTGGAAGAAAGCGATTCAGGAACAAAAAATGGCGCTTGAATTCGAACGGGGTCTTGCGCCGCGGGCCCACGGAGTGGACGCTTATCAATTGCGGTTGTCGGCTGAATTCCGAATCCTCTGGGCGCATTTGTTGCTCAACGATTTTAACGGCACGAAAGTGTTGGCTGATAAATTTGTCGCGCGATACCCTAAAGAACAAATGGCCTCCTATGCCTATTTGGCCAAAGGCTTGGCGCTTTACCGGACGGCCGATTACGATCGCGCCTTGGAAGTGTATCAACAGCTGTTGAATTTATTTCCCACGAGTTCCGCCTGCGGCAAAGCGGTGTACTTGATGACGCTTTGCCTGCACTCGGCGCGAGACCCTTTCCGGATGGCGGGGATTTTAAACGAAGTGCACAACCGAATGTCTAACGCCGACGTCAGCGCGAACGATGAGTGGACGCAAAACACGCTCTACTGGGTGGCGGATGCTTATTATCAGTTGAACGATTTAGCGAACGCCGAAAAAATTTATAAAGAATTCGTGTTGCGCGCGCCGCAAAGTCCGCTCGTTCCCTATGCGCTCGAAGGGCTGGGAGCGGCATTGTCGGCGCAAGGACCGACGCGCGACGGGGAAGCGATCATTGCCCTTCAACAAGGCGAACTTCGCTCCCGGGACCTCAATCTCAAGGAATTGGCCGAACAAATTGAACTCGAATTGGCCAAAGTGTTTTACAATCAACGAGATTTTGCGAAAGCGGCGTCGTCCTGGGACCACCTGATGCTTGTCTCTACGCAAACGGCTGTACGTTCCGAAGCGCTTTACCGCGAAGGCGACGCGCTGGCCCGACAGCAGTATTATGAGGAAGCGATCGGAAAGTGGCGTCTCCTGGCTCGCAATTTTAAGGGCAATGCGCTTGTCTCCGACGCGCTCATGCGCATTGGTAATACCCAAGCCGGCTTGGGCAAGTGGGCCGACGCTACCTCGACTTTTAACACCCTCAAGCAAAGTTATCCAGGGAGTGAGCCGGGCAAAGAAGGCGCATTCCAATTAATTCAGTGCGCCTTCAACCAAGGCGATCTCCCCCTGGCCGTCAATGAGCTCTTGTCTTTTGCCAAACAGTATCCCGACGACGCGCGCATTCCTCAAACGGCGGACAATCTCTTAAGCTCCTTCCACCAAAAGAAGGTCAATATCCCCGCGTCCCAACAAGCGGCGCTGTTGAAATTGGCTCCGGGAAGCGCCGGCGGCGCCGCGCTTTTGTGGGAAAAAGGCGCGTCCCTGTTCAACGAGGCAAAATACGAACCCGCCCAAAAGCTTTTCGAAAAGATCATGCTCAGCTATCCGAACGACGAATATGCGCCGCTGGCCTACTTCTACAACGCCGACTGCTTCTTCTGGCTCCAGAAATGGGACGATGCAGCCAATGCCTATCAAAATTTCTTCTTATCCTTCCCTAAACATGAGCGCGTTCCTAACGCTATGTTCCAAAAAGCCGTTTGTCTATTCCGCAAAGGCAGCTACAACGACAGCGTGGCGGACTTTCAGGCCTTCTTACATAAATACCCCGATCATCCGCTGGCAAAAGAAGCATGGCTTAATATCGCTTTGGCCCACAAGAAGGCCTTTCAGTTGGATCAGGCGGTCACCGCCTATCGTTACGTCATCGATCATTACACAGCGGATCCAAAGATTAATGCGGTTTGGCTGCAACTGGGCTCCCTGCTTGAAGTGCAGGGCAAATCCCAGGAAGCCTTACGCGTTTATGCAAAAGTCCCCGAGAATGTTCCCGAATATTCAGAGGCCTTGTATCGTCGCGCTCTTCTGGCCGAACAACAACACAGCAATGCCGAGTCCCGTCAGATGCTCGAGAAATTGGCAGCCAGCGGCGATAAGAAAAATGAATTCCGCTTGGCGGCATTGGTTAAATTGAGCGAAATTTATGAAGCGCAGGGTGCTCCCCCGGCCAAACTCAAAGCCCTTTATCAAGATTTAGCCTCATCCTCAACAGATCCCGAAATCGCCAAACAATCCGCGGCGCGGTTGCAGGAGTTGAGCAAATGATCAAACGCGCGGTCCGTTCTCTGAGCATCGCTGCTTTTATTCTCGGCCCCTATGCTCCGGCGCTTTACGCCGAGGGTCCGTCGATGCCGGCGGTGGGGCCCGGAGGTTCTGCAACCAAGTCGATCCCCGATGACATGCAGGTCGATATCAAAGGTCAATTTAAGGGCCGTTTCCTCGTCAAAAAGATCGTGGCGCCGATCACGATGAATTTGGAAAAACTGCAAGATTTTCCTGAAGACCCATCGCAACGAATATTGGTCGAGCCGCTCCCGATTTCTCAAGGGGCGGAATTCAATGCGCGCAGCGAAGTGCGCGGCCACGCTCCCTTTTACCCATGGATTCCGGCCATCCCCGAATCACCTTTCTTGCGTATGACGCCGCCCAAAATAACGGTTCCTCCCGCTTCGTGGATTTTCGAAATCTTCAATCCCCAAGGACAAACAATTTACCGGCAACGCGGTACAAATGGTCTCCCGGATGAATTGACATGGGAAGGGAAAGATTCAGAGAAAAAATTTGCCGTCGTGGACCGTTTGTATAGCGCGCAATTAACCATCACGGCCGCGGATGACCGGACAACCGTTATTCAGGGCGATAGCATTATATTGCCGGCGATGATTTATGGCTCCGATCAGTCCGAGACGGTCGAATTTGCCTTGAACCGCCTCTTTGCGCCGGGGAAGGCCGACCTTATGCCGGAAGGAATTGTGATGGTCGGCAAAGTCGCGGAACGTTTGCGTGAGCGCGGTCTTCAGAAATTGCACGTGCGCATCGCCAGTGATCAGGATGAGCTGGCCAGCCAACGCGAAACCTCACTTGTTCAGGCTCTGCAGCATGCGCTGCATTTGCTCCCGGGGCAGGTGGAGCATGATCATGCCAAGACGACCATTCGCGGCGAAATAGCTGTCTTCTGGCTCAAGATGGGGACTTCATGAGAAAGCACACTCCCTTAACGCTTAGCTCATGGGTGCTTGGGCTGACGTTCGTCTTAACCAATTTGGGCACGGTAACCTGGGCGGCTGACAATTATTATTCGCACGGTGTTGAACTTTATAATGCCGGCCGGTTCAGTGATGCCAATGACGCTTTCGATATGGCCATTAAAAAGAAAGATCATGCATCGGATTCCACCGCCTTTATCGAACGCATTCGCAAGGAAACGGTTGAACGTATCCGCAATAAAGCGCTGACGGGCATTTCAAAGTCAAATTGGCAAACCAAATATTATTACATGAACGTGATGAACGGCCGGGTTCGAGTCGGCATTTCATTGCAGGAAGTCTTTGAGCCCGGCAGTTTGAATTTCCGTCCCGGTGCCTTGGATGCTCTGTCGCAGGTGGCGGCGTCGATCGCCAAAGCTGATACGCTGCGCGTCGATGTAGACCTCGTGAATGAAACGAACCAAGAGACGATTCCGAACACGGAATTGACCTCGCAGCAACAGGCCGTAGTGTTCTCCTACTTGTCTCTGGCTGCCCGCTCTAACCTTCCAAAATACTAAGCGTTCCCGTGGTCTTGCCGCGTCGATCGGCGCCTTTGATGTTAAGCTTCCCAATCATTGATTCATTCACGGTTCAGGTCTGTCGAACAATCGCGACGATCGCGAGCGTAGCGTTTCTCGTCGGGTTCAGTTTTACCGGCTGCGCGACGGCGCCGAAAGTGATCCCTCCGGTGGCGACGGTGGGCTCACCGCCACCAGCACCTCCCCCGCCGCTCGCCGCTCCACCCGTGAACGTCGCTGCTTCTCCACTCATCCGGCTTGCGGCAGGCGAGATTCCCAATTTCGACGACGACGGCGATATCGTCAGCCTGCGCAACGCCGCCTCGCAAAGCGCGGGTTATTACCGATCGTTACCGGCAGGCATGTTGTTTCGAGTCGCGCAAGATACCTATTCCGCCCAGGATTTTGCCATCTCGATGGAATCGTTGGTAGACCTTCTCGATCATTCCCAAACACCAGGCGATTGGCTGGTTCCATTGCGTCGGGAATTTATCGTTTACCAATCGGCGGGGACCGGGCCTGAGCATCAGGTCACGTTTTCTTCCTACTATGAACCCACCATTTCTGCCCGCCTAACAAAAAGCGCCGAGTATCGTTATCCGCTTTATGCGCGACCGCCTGATCTGATCGATGTTGACTTGGGATTGTTCATTCCTGCTTATCAGGGTGCCCGTATCGCGGGCCGTCGCGAAGGCCGGACTCTTGTTCCTTACTTGACGCGCAAAGACATCGACAACGACAAGGCATTAGAAGACCAACGCTTGGAAATCGCTTGGGCAAAAGATCCGTTGGACATCTTTTTCCTTCAAGTGGAAGGGTCTGGATGGCTTGATGTCGGGGGTGGCCAAACCGTCCGCATCCATTACGATGGCGACAACGGGCGCAAGTACCAATCCGTGGGGCAATACATGATCGCAACACACCGCGTTCCTGCCCAAGGATTTGGTCATGATGGACTTAAACGCTACATGCAGCAACATCCAGCGGAGCGCCAATCGATCTTAAACATCGACGAACGATATATCTTCTTCAAATTGGACTATAGTAGCGCCGCAATATTCGCCTATGGGAATATCAATGTCCCACTAACGCCTGGGCGCTCGATCGCGACCGATCCCAAATTATTCGCGAAGGGCGCGCTGGCTTGGGTCAGCGTCGATGGTGCAAGCGCGGGATTATTGGATCCCGGTCGCATGAAGCCGTCCCAGGAGGGGGTACCTCCCGGTGCTCATCGCTCCATCCACCGATTTATGCTGAACCAAGATGAAGGGGGAGCTATCCAGGGAGCCAACCGCGTTGACTTTTTTGCGGGCCACGGCCCGGCCGCCGAACACTTTGCTACCCATTTGTGGCATTCTGGTAAATTGTATTTTCTCGTGAAGCGACCCCGCTAGGTTACAGCGTCGACCCTTTGCTAATAGCGCAGAATCCCTTGCACGCCGACGGTAATACCGATATCTTTAAAGGCATGCTGCCCTCAAGAGCGATTCGTGAATGACCCGGTAACTCAACCCTCAACGCAACTGGAGCCGGCTATCCTGCTTGTCGATGATGATTTCAACATTACCGCCGGACTGAAAGACATCCTCGAAGACAGCGGCTATCTCGTGGAAGCGGCCGGCTCGGGACATGAAGCCATGGAACATATGGCAAAAAAGTTCTTTCATGTAATGGTCGTTGATTACAGCCTGCCCGATTGCAACGGCATTCAGCTAGCGAAACAAGTCCGCAGCCTAGACCCGGCTATTGAAGTCCTGCTCATGACCGGCCACGACTTGCTTGAAATAGAAAGCTCAAACGACACCAAGGATCTTTACGCCGCTTTTTTGCGCAAGCCCGTAGACGTCCAAATGATGACTGAGGCTGTCAGTCAGGCCATGCAGCGCCGGTTCAAAGGATTAGGAGTGAAGTGGATGCCACCACGGCATCTCTCGCCCGCGCCTCCCGTCGCCATACCAGCTTCGCAGACGGCCAACCGACAACCGCCGGTCGCGTCGGTCCC
>JBBQYF010000109.1:0-9281 GCA_038208955.1 Elusimicrobiota bacterium | reverse complement strand
ACGTCAGGGCCGCGGGCAAAGCAAGCTCGCTGGAAAGTCCCAGCAAAGATGTCGCCAAGCCGGGCAAACTGAACTGCAGAAATACAGCGAACTGACCGGCCAAAGCGCGGTAACTGAATTCTACGTTCCTCGTTACCGGCGGACCGCGCCGATCGAAGGCGAGGACGCAAAGCATGGGAACAAAATGAACAAGCCAGAAAGCGAGTGGCAAAATAAACAGTCCGGGCACGAAGGCCGAAAAAATTCCAATGGCAAATCCTACCCGCGCTTCGGCGCGGTAGCCGACCCAGCGGTGATTAGCCCAGGCCCGCGCTCGCTCCCGGTCATGGGTAAAGGCAAGACTAATCCAATAAGCAAGTGAAGCCGTTTGTCCTTGGCGCCGCTGCCGGGCCTCCCACAGCTTCTGCCAAAGCGCTTCGCGCGTCGTCGCGATATCTCCAGTCGATCCTCTATCACCTAGTGCCGATAGCCAGAGTGGCGAGAAGGCCCCAAATCCGGCGTGACCATCCACTTCGGATGGCGATCCCGTGATCACAGGGCGCGAAGGGATTTTTTCAGCCGCCAGAGACTTGGGTATAGATTTTAAGATAGTTGTCTTCTTTGGTTTTTCCGGCAGGCGCGCAGGAAGACCTTCGGAAGTGATGAATAAAGTCGATATAACTTTCTGTACGGCCTCGCGCACGAGATTGTCCCGTTTTTCGCGGTCGGGCTCTGCATCCATCAGGGCATTGAGCCATTCCATCGTACGTGCCGACGTCAGCACCGCCCGATTTTTTGTAAACTTTTTTCCCAGACGGCTAACGCTCCCTGCAAACCCTTCAAACGATTGCGAAATATCTCGAATGACGGAACGTACTAAAAGATCGGTAACAATGCTCTCGATATTCGCGGTTCGCGTGGATTGGATGAATTCACTTTGTCGCCAAAGTTCAAACAGCGGTGAGTCGGCCTCGACAATTTGAGCGGCGTAGGAAGGCAGCTCAATCGATATTCGTTTCGGATTGTCCAGTGAGTTAAAGGCGGTATGCTGTCGAAGGCGAGACCATTCGGCCTCCGTGAGTCCGAAATCTTCGTCAGGGTTGACGGGCCTCAGTTTACGGCTTCGCGCCCAGAGATGGATCATTTCGTGCCATAGCTGGCTCGCATCCAATTCGGTTTCGATGGCGGAGGGCGCCCTGTTAGGGATGACTCCTTGTAAAAATCGGCGGGCGGCATCCGTTTTCCAAGAATCCGGGGCGATAATTTGAGCGTAGCGGCCGTCGCGCGCTGCGACGCAAACCATCGCCATGGTTTTATTGATGCCTTTCGTCATCGCGATAAAAGGCTGAAACCCTTCGATTTGAACAGCCGAGGCATTGAGTGGAGTGGCCTCATGTAACGGCTTTACATAAATCACGGGGGCTTGGATACCGCCGGCTTCTTGTATTTCAATAGAAGGCTCTTTTTGGCGTTCGTAGACGTTGAACCGTAGGCTGTAAAAATCAGAGTTCGCGGGTGAGGCCGTAAAGTCCGGCTCGACTAAAAACCCGTAAGCGAAGATAGCCTTTTGAAATTGACGCAACGCTTCATTGGCGTGGCCATTGGCCTGGGCCGTGAGCAATGCCGGCCGTATTCCGACGAGCAAACGCAGCCACGCGTCCTTCCAAGGCGCTACCTTTGCAGGCAGAACTTCTAGAGCGGTCGTCACAATATCCCCAACTACAAAATCGAGCGGTTTTTGTGCCGAAATCGCCCACAGTTCGGTTTCTTGCTGTAGCACCCGTAGAATGTCCACAAGCAAAAGGGGTAGTGCGTCGTGAGGATTTTTCTCTATCGTCTTTGCCGTCTCAGCGGCCTTGAGACGGACGGCCATTACCATGCGGATTTGTAGTTCCGTTAGAGCAGGCGACTCGATTTGCCGCAACCGAGCCATGGTGCTGTGAAATGTTTCTTCGAAGAGCAAGCAGGCTGATTTCGCTTCATCGGGCGAAAGCCCGGCCGATTGCCAAAAATTTGCCGAGCGAAACACCATTAATCCTTCGATTTTTGCGTTGACCAATGTGTTTACGACGGTGTTATGAAGTTTTGAGACGTTCTGGTTGGACAGCCCCACTTGTCCGAGCAAAATGCGCGCCGAACCATAAGCCATGGCGCTAATACTTGCCGCGAGAATCGTGCGTCGCTGGATTAAGGCGTGACGGGCAGCCGGCGTCACCAATTTCTTGGCATCTTGGCTGATGTTCGTTTTGGGGTGAGTGCCAATTACTTCGCGAAGGGCGCTAGGAATGCGCAGGTTGAGCGCTTGTTCGTAAAAAAATCGGCCAGCCCCTGACGAAGAGAGCGTTACGCATGGACCGGGCGTCGCCCACGCCCCCGGTGAATCGGCCAGAATACTGACCGCTAGGGCGATAGAAACAATGCAACGGCTAGCATGATTCATTTCAAAAATAGAAACCGCAAGGTGTAAGTTGCTCCGCAGTGTGGCAAACCATAAGAAAGTGTATTCGATGCGTGTTACAGATGCGTTTCCAGACTATTACGGGAAGGTAAACGGTGGAACTGGGCCGGTTGGCGGAACTAGGCCAGCGCCGCTAAACTTTTTCCGGTACGTGGGTGCCAAACAGCCCTTCGGGACGGAAAAGCAAAATCGAAATTAAGATCCCGAAGGAGATGACGTCTTTCCACTCCGAACCGTTCGGAATGAGGCCGGCGGCTAGCGACTCAATAATTCCCAGGATAAATCCCCCCCACATCGCGCCGGCAACGTTTCCGATGCCTCCGACCACCGCCGCCGTAAAGGCTTTAAGGCCGGGGACAAATCCCATGTTGTATTTGATCGACCCGTAGTAAAGTCCGTTTAGGGTTCCCGCAACACCTCCCAAAGCGCCGCCGATAACGAAGCAGAGCGCAATAATACCGTTGACGGGAATACCCATGAGTGAGGCCGTGGAAGGATCTTGGGCCGTCGCACGGATAGCCGTGCCGAGGCGCGTTTTGTTGACGAAGAAATGCAGTCCAACCATCAGCGAAATGGCGACACCCAGGATTAAGCACTGAAGCGAATTAATTTTAACGCCTCCAATCACGTATTGATGAATAGTAAATCCTTGAGGGTAAGCGAGCGATTGATCTGAAAACAAAAATGCCGCATTTTGCAAAAAAAGTGAAACGCCAATCGCCGCGATGAGAGGCGTGAGTCGCGAAGAGCGCCGCAGCGGACGGTACGCGACCCTTTCCATAATGAGCGCCAGGACCGCACTGGCCACCATCGCGCCGACGGCCGCAATGAGTAGCGCCGCGCCATGCCCGAGGGGACCCACCACCCGCTGATAAAGAAGAAGACTGACGAAAGCACCCGTCATAAAGATTTCGGAATGCGCAAAATTGATCATCAAGAGCACGCCATAGACCATTGTGTAGCCAAGCGCGATCAAGGCATAGAGCGAACCGAGCGTCAGACCGTTGACCAGTTGTTGGAGAATCATTGGCAGAGGCTTGGAAATACCGCGCAAGACCTAGAGGCAGGGGACATTACTTGACCGGCTGGAACTTCCCATCCTTCACTTGGAACAACGTGATCAGATGGTTGAGCGTATCGCCTTTGGCGTCAAAACGAGTCTGACCCAGCACGCCTTTATAGTCGACTCCCGGCAAAGCCGCGATAATTTTGTCGCGGTCCGGCCCGACGGTGGAGATCAAGTCGAGGAGGATTTTTGTGGCTTCATATCCGTAATGGTCATAGGCTTTCATCTCGTCACCCGGATAGCGCTTATGGTAAGCCTCAATAAACGTTTTCGCAGAAGGCAAAAGATCCGGAGGGCTGCCCAAAAATGTGACGTAGGTGCCTTGCGCGGCGCCACCAGCAATGCGCAAGAATTCTGGATCGTAATTGGCCTCCGACAGCATCATGACCGCTTTCTCGCCCAAGTCGCGTGCCTGCCGAACGATCAGTCCGCCACCGGCGAAATCGCCGCCGAAGTAAATCAGCTCCGCGTGCAGGCTCACGATCCGGGTTAGCAATGCGTTGAAATCTTTATCGGCCACACTAATTCCGTCAAAGGACAAGGCCCGGCCGCCATGCGCTTCGAAACTTTTTTTAAATTGCTCGGCGACTCCTTGGCCGTAAGCCGACTTGTCATGAATGACGCAGGCTTGATGAACATGCAGGTTGTTGATGGCATATTCTCCCGCGAACGACCCTTGCACATCGTCTGTGGTGTTTACGCGAAAAATAGATTTTGGAAATGTCCAGGAAGGGTCCATTTGCTGAAGTGTCAATTGGGGATTGGACGCCGCCGGTGAAACCATCGGCAGGTGATGACTGGCATAGACGCGCGCCGCCGGAATGGAGCACCCCGAATTAAAATGCCCGACGACCGCCACAATGGCGGGGTCCGAAACAATGCGGTTGGCCACGTCCACCGCTTGCTTGGGGTCGCTCCGGTCGTCGAAAGAAACGAGTGCTACTTTAAAATTAGGAAAACGCCCGCTCTGGTTGGCTTCTTCGACGGCCAGTGAGCAGGCGCGTTCGAGTCCTTGGCCTAAACCGGCGATGTCGCCCGTTAAGGGCAGCGCCGCCGCAATGCGCACGACTTTTTCTTTAGGCCAGCATCCGACTATTGTCATGGCCGACAAAAGAAGACCAATTGCCAAAGGTGTCGAGAAATAGGGTCGGTTCATAGTTTTCATCGGTTTACACTCCAATCGCTTTGAGGATGGCCGTCATTTCCGGCAGTACTGAGGCGGGCAGCCTCTGTTGGCCGGTTGCCGTATCGGGATCTTTCAAACCATGGCCTGTGATGGTGCAGACAATGGTTTGGCCGGCCTGCAATAATCCTTTTTTCGCGTACTTAACAAGCCCCGCGACGGACGCTGCGCAAGCAGGTTCACCAAAGACCCCTTCACGGCGGGCCAAAAACCGGTAGCATTCCAAAATCTCGGTATCGGTTACCTCGTCGATGGCGCCCTGTGATTCGTCGCGAGCCGCAAGCGCGGCTGTGGCGGATGCGGGATTGCCAATACGAATAGCGGTCGCGATCGTTTGAGGCTCGTCGACGATTCGTCCGTGCACGAGCGGCGCAGCACCGGAAGCTTGAAAACCCCACATTTTCGGCAAGCGGGTGGACTTTCCTTCGCTGTGATATTCCTTGTAGCCTTTCCAATAGGCCGTAATGTTTCCCGCGTTCCCCACTGGGATACAGTGGATGTCCGGCGCATCGCCCAGCGTATCGACAATTTCAAACGCCGCCGTTTTTTGTCCTTCAATGCGGTCGGGGTTCACGGAATTGACAAGGGCAATCGGGTGCGTCTGAACAATCTGCCGCGCCAGCGTTAAAGCTTTGTCAAAATTGCCCAGGATCGGCACGACCGTCGCCCCGTGAATCAGGGCTTGAGCCAATTTGCCGATCGCGATATGACCTTCGGGAATGAGTACGGCGCAGCGAATTCCCGCGCGCGCGGCGTAGGCTGCCGCTGACGCCGACGTATTGCCGGTCGACGCACAAAGCACGACTTCTGCACCCCGTTCGACGGCTTTCGACACCGCGACAGTCATCCCTCGATCTTTAAAGGAGCCGGTAGGATTCAGTCCTTCAAACTTAAAATAAACCGCGACGTCGACACCCAGCCACTCCGCGAGATAGCGCGCGGGAATAAGCGGCGTATTTCCCTCATGTAAGGTGACGACAGGCGTTTTTTCGGTGACGGGAAGATAAGCGCGGTATCGCTCGATCACGCCGGATTTAGGTGGCAGCGTGGAGCGCATTATTCTTCGATTCGGAGTAAGACGGTTTTAGCTTTGATATAGGACTGCCGGCCGATCTCGCGCAGGGCGCGGGCCATGCGTCCCTCGTTGGCTTGATGCGTGAGAATCATGATCGGTACGCCCCGACCATTTTTAAACGCGTGCTCGGGTTGATAAACGCCCGAAATTGAGATCCCCAGTTTGCTCAAGATGCCGGAAATACTTGCGAGCACTCCTGGCCTATCTCCGACGGTGAAACGCAAGTAAAAACGTGCGCTCATTTGGTCTTTGGAGACGGCCTTAAGCGAGTGCCGGTAATCGCCGGATACGTAAGGTAATTTTCCGGCGGTGCCGGCGGCCACTTGACGCGCGAGATAGGTGATGTCGGATACCACCGCGGACGCCGCGGCCATGCGGCCAGCGCCTTTTCCGTAGAGCATGACATCGCCGACGGCGTCGCCTTCGATGGCGATGGCGTTGTACTCGTTTTCCACATTGGCAAATGGATGTTTGGCGGAGATCAGCGCCGGGTGAACGCGAATTTCTACTGCCTTTTCCGTCAGGCGGGCAATCCCCAAAAGCTTAATGACATAACCAAATTCGCGCCGTACAAATTCCATGTCGCGTGGATCGAGATGCGTGATGCCTTCTGTCACGACGTCTTCGAGTTTGACCCACGTACCACTAGCGATGGACGCCAAAATCGCAATCTTGTGCGCGGCGTCAATGCCTTCAACGTCAAACGTTGGGTCGGATTCGGCGAAGCCTGCTTTTTGTGCTTCTTTGACGGCGGTCGGATAATCCACACCGGCTTGATTCATTCGCGTCAGCATGAAGTTGGTGGTGCCGTTCAGGATGCCGCTGATTTTGGAAATACGGTTGCCAGCCAATCCTTCGTTGAGCGCTTGAATGACGGGGATTCCCCCACCGACAGCCGCTTCAAAATAAACCAGGCGCCGATAGACGCGTGTATGCTCGAAAATGTCACCCCAATATTTTGCCATCAGCGCTTTATTGGCGGTCACGACATGCTTTCCCGCATGCAACGCTCTCAGCACAAACGTTCGGGCCGGTTCATAGCCGCCGATCAACTCCACGAAAATATCGATGTCCGGATGCAAAATCACATCGTCGGCATTCCGCGTAAAATTCGCTGATATGCCCATGGCTTTAAACTGCGCGGGCGATAGGCGTTTATCGCAAATAAGGACGAGCTGCACGGGAGCGCCTACTTTGGCTTCGATGAGCGCACGGTTTCTATGCAGCATTTCCACCACGCCTCCGCCGACCGTACCCATACCGACAAGCCCTAACCGAACCGGATGTTTCATGGCAGCGGCTTCCCTTCGCCGTCGGATTTTTCGGTCACGGGAGCAAGTGGACTTTGGAGTTTTTCGCCATACCCATTCGATGCTCCGGAGCCAGCGATGGCGGCCGTTTTTTCTTTTGGCAAAAGTATTTTCCGGAATCGCAGAAGGGCGTCATGAAAGCGGTTGTCATGGGTAACAAGCGCCATGCGAATAAAGCCTTCCCCGGTCGCGCCAAACCCAACGCCGGGTGCAACGACGATGCCCGTATCATTTAAAAGCTTTTCGGCAAAGGCCAGTGAGCCCATCGCCTTAAACGGCTCCGGCAGGGGCGCCCAGACATACATTGTTGCTTGGGGACGAGGGACGTGCCATCCCATCTTCGCCATTCCGTCGATCATTTCATTGCGCCGACGCTGATACACGGCAACGGTCGAGCCCAAGGATTCCGGCCAGGCGTCAAGCGCGGCGACGGCGGAAAGCTGCAAAAATGTTGGAACTCCGTAGTCGAGAAAGGATTTAAACTTTTCCACGGCCGCCACGACCCGCGCATTGCCGCACATCCAGCCCATTCGCCAACCCGCCATGTTGTAGGTCTTGGAAAAAGAGTGCGATTCGATGCCGACTTCTTTGGCCCCCTCCACTTCTAAAAAACTGGGGGCCTTATAACCGTCAAACGTGATTTCGCAATAGGGGTTGTCGTGACAGACGATAATGTCGTATTTCTTGGCGAACGCAACCCATTCTTTAAAAACCGCCTTGTCAGGAACCACCGCCGCTGTGGGATTGTTCGGATAATTCAGGAACAAGAGTTTGCTTTGCCGGGCGACCGCTTCAGGAATTTTTTCGAGCTCCGGCAGGTAGTTATTCTCCGGTCGTAAGGGAATCGAATAGACTTCGCCGCCCGCTAAAATCACGCCATTAAAGTGCGCGGGATAAGAAGGTTCACCGACGAGTACAATTTCTCCGGGATTGAGCACCGCCATCGCGAGATGGGCTATACCCTCCTTGGAACCGATCAGCGAGACGACTTCCCGCTCTGGATCGACGCGTACGCCGAATCGCCGTTCCATCCAGGATGCAATGCTTTTACGCATCTTCGGCATGCCCTTGGCTTGGGGATAGCGGTGTGTCGAGGGATGATGGACGACGGTGTCGCAAAGGCGGTCGATGACGAGTTTTGGCGGCGGTTGATCAGGGTTTCCCATCCCCAGATCTATGACATCCAGCTTTCGCGCATAGGCTTCCTTTTTAAGCTGGTTGATCCGCGTAAACAGGTAGGGGGGAAGATGATTCAAACGATCAGAGAATTCAGGCATGATTTTTTAATCGTATCAAAAATACTGGATTAGACGAAGAACCGGAGGGCGGGCCCGCAACGCGGCACGCTCAGTCTACAAACAATAACCAAGAGCGTACGGCGTGAGTGAGATTACCCTGAACTTAAAAGATGTGAAGGATTACTGGGCGGGTGGCGTGGGGGCCGGTGCGGGAATAGCGGTTGCGCTCATTGGCGGCGTGATACGGACCAACTTTTTCAAGGAAAAGCTGGGTTTAAAGGAGACCTTGCGTCCTACCGGAATTTGGATCGTTTCACCCGTTTTAGGGTTTCGGCCTTTGCGCGCTTTGCGGGATTTTACCTTAAAGGTCCCGAGTCCGGACAAAGACACCTTATCACCAACTCGTAAGGCTTCGCGGATGGTTTTCACCAGCGCTTTAACCGAACGTGAGGCCTGCGACTTTTTTACGCGAGCTTCTTTGGCCACGCGTTGGATGAGCTGTACTTTATTCATCGGATATCCCCTCCCCACAAAAAGTGTCTTGAAACACGGCACGATTTTCAATTTTCGTGCCTGAGGCTTTTTAACAGATTAAATTTTGGATGTCAATACATATTTGTTTTTCGGTGGGAAACTAAAAAAGCGGCCGATATTTTCAAGTATCGGCCACCCCTACAAAAAACAGTCTTAGAAGACGATGCGAATTAACGCTTGGAGAATTGGAAGCGTTTGCGAGCCTTGGGCCGGCCCGGCTTTTTACGCTCAACCATGCGGGAATCACGGGTCAACAGCCCCTCTTTGCGCATGGTTAAACGGAGTGGATTTTCAAGCTTTGCGAAGGCTCGAGCGATACCGTGGGATACGGCTCCAGCTTGGCCGTGAACCCCTCCGCCCGTGACATCGACCCAAATATTGTATTGATTTCCCACTTTGGCTGCTTCAAAGGGTCGCATAACTACCCATTTAGAACGG
>JBBQYF010000108.1:0-9380 GCA_038208955.1 Elusimicrobiota bacterium | reverse complement strand
ATCAGACCTCGGTCCTCGGGGTCAAAGCGGTACCCCTGGCCTTGCAGAAAGCTCCACTCTTGATGCGTCGCTCCCAGTCCATGCAAAATTTCATGCATCAAGACCATCGACTGAAGTTTTGCCGCTGATACGTGGATTAAGCCGTCCCCCATGTAGGCCGCTTCTTCGTTGGCTTGGGTTCGGTAATCGACGAGGACGACAAAGGCTTCTCCGGCTAAGCGATAAAGTTCCGGAATCGTATGCATGTAGACGCGCGACGTTAACAGATGGCCACCCGAGGAGGCGGGGTCCATATCGCCCTCCTTCACATACAGCGTTTGCACGCCGTCAAAGTGGAGTGAAAATAAGCCGTTGCTTATGTACTGGAATCCCCGGTTAAGCTCGTCTACTCGGCCCTGAAAGTAGTCATCGGATTCGTGACGTCCCGGCAAAAGCGGCTCATGTAGCTGGCCGCCCGTGTGTGCGGAGAGAAGCTTAAAAAAGACGATCGGCACGTTTTGCCGCTGACTCCAATGGTCCAAGCTGTCCGGCACCGAGGCGGTAAAAAGCGGCTTTCCCTTTTCGCCTTGGGTGCGTTCCAGCGTTAGCAAGTGCCGACGGAGATATTGAACGCTGTGAACATCGCCTTCGAAGCGGCTCCCTTGAATGCCGTCGCCGGCGTAGATGGTAAGCCACCGGTCGACGCCTTCACGGGCAATTTCATAGTAACCGCGTGCCAATAGCGCTTGGACGCGGATTTCCATCAGGCGCTCGTCGCGCAAAAAATCCCTGATCGGCCCCTGCGAGATCGCGGTCTCGCGCATCACCTCGCCGTAGCGGCCCGTTTTAAGTAGGTAATCCAGTAATTTGAAATCGGCATCGTGCCGCGGGAGAGTTCCGCGATTTCCTTCACGGTATTCTTGTAGGGCTTCCTCCAAGCGATTGCTTCCCGCTAGCAGGGCAATGAGGTTTTGCCGGCTGAGGCGCGCTTTAGGATCCTGTGGGAAAGCCCGGGTTAATTCTCGGAGTACCTGGATTTTGTCAGCGACATAGATTTGATGTTTGGCTTGGTCGAGAAAATGTTCCAGCGATGTCGGCGAGATCGTCATAAAAGCCGCTGCGTAGAGGCAAGAAAACCGGGAGGAGGGTGGGTGGCGGGACATCGTTGCCTGCTTGTAACGCCCACGGTCGACGGCTACAAGTAACTTCTTTGTAAATACCGGGACCGTCGGAATCGAGCCGCAACGGCGTGTCGATCTTTTGTAAAATAGATGTAATGGACAATCCGATCCGCATTACCGCTGAAGTTCTGCAACATGACCGCTCGAGT
Source organism: Elusimicrobiota bacterium (assembly GCA_038208955.1). Classification (GTDB taxonomy): domain Bacteria; phylum Elusimicrobiota; class Elusimicrobia; order 2-01-FULL-59-12; family 2-01-FULL-59-12; genus JBBQYF01. The sequence goes on along the minus strand of JBBQYF010000108.1, from coordinate 8,071 downwards.
TGTCGGTTTACGGTAGACCGACCCCTCTATCGGGGCTTTGCGCGCTGTACGACCCCGAAGCGTGCGCAGGGCTCATCGCTCCCGGAACGGCTCTTTGCTATAGACGGGATTACCGCTGTCATTCTTCAGGATCAGCAAGTCACCGTCACCCATACAGCGACTGTCGACTGGCGGGCCGCGGGTCCGCCCATTGGTGCGGCGATCCGAGCCCATATTTTGTCCGGTCAGCCGGCGGTGTCAGAAGAAGCGCAGAAACAAGTCCCTGCCGAAGACATTCTTCGTCAGCGCATACAGGGTATTTTGGACGAGCAGATTAACCCCGCCATAGCCGCTCATGGGGGAACCATTTCGCTTCTCGACGTTCGGGGAACGACCGTCTTCATTCAAATGGGCGGCGGCTGCCAAGGATGTTCTAGCGCCAGCGCGACCTTGCGTGAAGGTGTTGAAACGACGCTGCGTGCCAATATCCCAGAGATCGGGGAGATCCTCGATACCACGGATCACGCCGCGGGCCAAAACCCCTACTACGCCGCTGCCGCGCACTAACCTCAATAACGTCTCTATATCTAGATGCGAATAATATAGAACTAAAATGGTCTTATTTGTGTTATACTTGGTATAAGATTTGGCTTGAAATGAGGCAAGTGATGGCTAACGAAGCGATTCAAGATATTGCGCAGCAAGAGTACAAATGGGGCTTTACCTCCGCCATCGACTCGGATATCGTTCCGGCCGGTCTGAGTGAAGACGTCGTGCGTATGATTTCGCTTAAAAAAGGGGAGCCGCAATGGCTTCTGGATTGGCGGCTGAAATCCTATCGCGAGTGGTTGACTTTAAAAGAGCCAACCTGGGCCAATATCCATTACCCGCCGATTAATTATCAAGCCATTCGCTATTATGCCGCGCCCAAAACCAAGGGTCCGGCGCCGAAGAGTCTTGACGAAATTGATCCCGAGGTGCGTCGCACGTTTGAAAAACTAGGGATTTCGCTCGATGAACAAAAACGCTTAAGCGGAATTGCCGTGGACGCGATCATCGACAGTGTCTCGGTCGGTACTACATTTAAAGCCAAGCTTGGCGAGCTCGGCATCATTTTCTGCTCGTTTTCCGACGCCGTGCGTGAACACCCCGATCTCGTGCGCCAATACTTGGGGACGGTCGTGCCGGCGCGCGATAATTTTTTTGCCGCCCTGAATGCTGCGGTCTTCAGTGATGGGTCCTTCTGCTACATTCCCAAAGGCGTTCGCTGTCCAATGGAACTGTCGACGTACTTTCGGATTAATGCCGCCGAGACGGGCCAGTTTGAGCGCACGCTTATTGTGGCCGATGAAGGGTCCTACGTCAGCTACCTCGAAGGCTGCACGGCGCCGATGCGCGACGAAAACCAACTCCACGCGGCGGTCGTCGAGCTCGTTGCGATGGATAATGCGCAGATTAAATATTCGACGATTCAGAATTGGTATCCGGGCGATAAAAACGGTAAGGGCGGAATTTATAATTTTGTGACGAAACGCGGTTTGTGCAAAGGGGTCAGCTCGAAAATCTCTTGGACGCAAGTCGAAACCGGCTCGGCGATCACCTGGAAATATCCCAGCTGCATTCTCAAGGGCGATAACTCGGTAGGTGAATTTTACTCGGTTGCGCTCGCCAATCACTACCAGCAGGCGGACACCGGGACGAAGATGATCCACGTCGGCAAAAATACTCGCAGCACGATTGTGTCCAAGGGAATCTCCGCCGGGCATGGACAAAATACCTACCGGGGAATGGTGAAAATTTTACCGAGCGCCGTCGGGGCGCGCAACTATTCGCAATGCGATTCGCTTCTGATGAGCGAAACCTGCGGAGCGCACACGTTTCCGAAAATCGAGGTGGACGAACCCACGGCGCAAATGGAACATGAGGCGTCGACGTCGAAGATCAGTGAAGACCAGCTGTTTTATTGTCGCCAGCGGGGCATTCCGGCAGAGGATGCGGTCGGGATGATCGTCAACGGTTTCTGCAAGCAAGTCTTCAAAGAACTCCCCATGGAATTTGCCGTCGAAGCGCAGAAGCTGCTCAGCGTAAGTTTGGAAGGCAGCGTCGGGTAACGCATTTCCCGCCTCCCGTCTCGGGAAAGCGCCCAAAAATTTAAGGAGAACGGAACCATGTTAGACATCAAAAATCTGCAGGCCAACGTCGGCGACAAACCCATTCTTCGTGGAATCGACTTGCACGTCAAAAAAGGCGAAGTCCACGCCATCATGGGGCCGAACGGGTCGGGAAAAAGTACGCTCGCCAATGTACTTTCGGGTCGCGAAGGCTATACCGTCGTTAACGGCTCAGTCACTTTTGACGGCAAAGATTTATTGACGATGACGCCGGAACAACGTGCCGGGGAGGGCGTGTTTCTGGCCTTCCAATACCCTGTTGAAATTCCAGGTGTCACGAACAACTACTTTATGAAAACGGCGCTGAATGCCGTTCGCAAATATCGCGGGGAAAAGCCGCTCGACGCCATGGATTTTTTGAAGTTGATCAAGCAACGCGCTTCCATTGTCAAGATGGATCCGGCGATGCTGTCGCGCTCGGTCAATGAAGGGTTCTCCGGCGGCGAGAAAAAGCGCAATGAAATTCTTCAGATGGCAGTCCTTGAACCAAAGCTTGGCATTTTAGATGAGACCGATTCGGGGCTGGACATCGATGCCCTGCAAATCGTTGCGGCGGGCGTCAATACACTGCGCAGCCCGGATCGCGCCCTTATCGTGGTGACGCACTATCAACGCTTGCTCAATTATATTCAACCCGATTTTGTTCACGTCCTCTCCGCGGGCCGGATCGTCAAATCGGGCGGCAAAGAGTTAGCCCTCGAGCTCGAGAAGAAAGGCTATGTGTGGCTTGAAGAGCGCGCCGGAGTCGCTCCGGCGGCATGACCATGACGCTCTCCGCCATCGACCCTCACTTATCGGTTTTTCCCGCGGAAGCGCCGTTGGCGTTTGAGCGCAACGGACAGACGATTACCCTACGCGTGCCTAAGGGCGTCGAGGCCTCCGTCGTCGAAACGTTTGCTTCGCAGGGTGACGCGGCCTATGCGACGGAGCTCAAGCTAGAGATCCATTTGGAAGAAGGCGCTCGCTTGACGCATTACAAATGGGTCGACGAAGGACCCCGTGCCGACCACTACTCATTCCTCGAAGTCCATGTCGCGCGCCGGGCCGCCTTTCATTCCCACGTTTTTCTCTTTGAAGGGGCGCGAATACGCAATACGATTCAAGTGCGTCTCGATGGCGAAGAGGCGGAATGTTCGCTGAATGGACTTTACTTAGGGTCCGGCGAGCAGGTCATCGAATCCCACACGCTGATTGAACACCGCCATCCGCATGGGACGAGCCGCGAATTTTACAAGGGGATTCTCGATCAGAAATCCCAGGGACTATTCGATGGTCTGATCATGGTTCAAAAAGAGGCGCAGAAAACCGATTCGACGCAAACAAACCGAAACCTGTTGCTCTCTAGCCAAGCGCGCGCCAAATCGAATCCCGAGCTAAAGATTTTAGCCAATGACGTGAAGTGCAAACATGGCTCGACGATCGGTCAGATTGATGCGACGCATCTATTTTATTTGTGTTCGCGGGGTATCCCGCAAGCCGAAGCCAAGCGGTTATTGATTTACGCCTTTGCCAGTGAAATGATTAACCCTGTGACGCTCGTGCCGCTGCGCGAGGCGCTCGAGCAAAGATTGCTCGAGAAATTTGGGAAATAAATATGTCTGAACTAACGGACCTCTATCAGGAAGTTATCCTTGACCACAGCCGGCACCCGCATAATTTTGGGCCCTTGCCGGGGGCAAATCGTTTGGCGAAGGGCTACAATCCCCTATGTGGGGACCAAGTGACCGTCGAGTTAAAGCTCTTGGGCAACCTCATTGAAGACGTTCATTTTCAGGGGAACGGCTGCGCCATTTCAAAATCTTCCGCCTCCGTTATGACCGACCTCGTCAAGGGACAAACCCGGGAACAAGCGTCTCATCTTTTTGAACGCTTTCATCATTTAGTCACTCAAGGCGTTCAAGGGGAACTGGACGAAAACGATAAGCTGTCGGTATTTTCTGGCGTCTCCGCATTTCCGACAAGAGTCAAATGCGCGATCTTGGCCTGGCATACCCTGCGCTCCGCACTGAACGATCCGTCGAAGGTTGTGTCGACAGAATAAAAACCACAAGCGCTATGACCCCCTCTCAACCCATCAAACTTTCCCGCGATTGTGAAGTCGTACAAATTCCCGAAGGCTACCAGGTTCGCCTGGCGCGTGGCACGGAAGTGCGCGTCATGCAGTCGCTGGGCGACACATTCACATTGATGACCGAATACCACACGATGGTGCGCCTTGCCGGCCACGACGCCGAAGCCATCGGGCAAGTGATTAAAATGGCTGACGCCCCCGCGCCCGCCACAAACGAAGCTGCGCTGACAGTTGATGAAATACGCGACCGGGTTTGGCATAGCTTGCGCAGTGTTTATGATCCGGAGATTCCCGTCAATGTCGTGGATTTGGGACTCGTGTACAAGTGCGATGTGCAACCCTTAACCGACGGTGGAAACCGAGCCAATGTGGTTATGACCCTCACCGCCCCCGGTTGCGGCATGGGGGACGTTTTGAAAGAAGATGCCGCGCGCCGCGTCCGCGCCATTCCAGGAATCCGCGAAGCCAACGTTGTCATGGTCGTCGACCCCCCTTGGGATCAAAGCATGATGTCGGAAGCGGCTAAGCTCGAGTTAGGTTTGTAAAGGCTTTTCCATCTGTTGCCACGTCAACTTCTTCGCCCATCCCGGTCTCCCTTTATGTGCACAGGGCAAAATTATAGATCCCTTTCCAGCAAGTGATTGCGCCCTCTTGCCTAATGCTTAGTCTATGCGGCGTCACGTGAGCGTCGTCCGAATAAATTCAAAGGCTTAACCGGATTGAGCATATCATGGGCGGGGTGTCTGTATTGGCAGGTAGGCGTGTGCCCTTGTAAAGCGTTGATTACACCGAAGGCCAACAAACGAGCGACATCTTTATTGGGGATTCCCTACTGTTTAAAAAACATCGGTCATCTCACTTCTAGCTTGCCTCAAGGCTGAGATCATCTAGCCCTCTTTGGGTATTCGGGGAAAAAATCCGAATGTCTGTTAGTCTCCAGAATACGAAAGAATTCGACAATTTGCGAAAGGGGCGGCCAACAAAATATTGGGTTATTTAGTTTAGGCTGCGCCAAGGATGGCGCGACGGCCACTGTCTAACAACGAGCTTATCGAGGCGGCTTCTTTCGGTTCGACACGGCGGTCAGCCATGAGGTTGGGAATGATGGAGATAATATCGACTACGCTGGCTTTCCCGCTCGCGGATTGAAGGGCATGATTGCCGTTCGAAACGGTTTCAACTTCTGATTGTGCGTGGGCTTGATCTAAAGCCATGTAATGATCCGTCATGGCAATGACGTGCGATTCTTCCCACTCAGGATGCAAAATATGAAGGATCTCGTGGATTAGCGTCCGTTGTTTCATATCTGTGGGGAGAAGTAAATTAATCCCCGCCTCTCGCTTGGCCTTATTGGCTTGGCCAAAGTGCCAAAGCATTTTGTACCAAGGCAAGTTCAGCGCCAAGATTTTGATTGGCCGACCTTCATCGTCGTTAGCCAATAAAAGATTCAATTTACCTTGAATAACTTCCAGCTCATTTTGAAGGTGCGCCTTGATAAACGGACATCTGACCGCGTTAAATAGAATCCCTGCCAACCCTCGAACCGCTTGCCACCAGCGAAAATGGTTAAACAATTCGCCCAACGTTAAGGAGGCTGTGCCATCTCTTCCAGCAGAAAATTTACGATATAGGAACCCGCCAAGGCCAAGAGCCGCGAGAAGACCTCCAAGCCCAAGCCAGTTTGGATGATTTTTACCAACAGCATGGGTGGCCTTTCTAAGAGGATTATCACCTCCTATAAACCCTTTGAATTCCTCTTCTCCTTCTATTGCTTTGTAAGCCTCTAAATCCCCATTTTCTGCTCGAAGCCTTAGCGCATTCGCAAGGATACTATGGTGCAAGGAAGGCGCAGTCGCCTCCTTCAACGCGCTTATAAGCGATCTTGTTGGAAGCTCAGCAAGAGCCGTCTCCGATTTAGCGTCTTTGGCGTTGGCATCCAAGATCGAAAAAGCTGGCTGAGTATCTCGGTCATTTAATAGTTGCTGAATCTGCGCTGAGTCTTCTAGGACAGGAGTCTGAGCGCGAGAGGCAAAAGGAGCTATCACTAAACCAAAAAGCAAAACAACCATCGCAATAGGAGTATGTCGGCTTAGCCAAGAACGGCTGGATGTTGTTGAGCGGTGGGCTGATTCTTCGTCTGATGTGTCGCGGTTTAACTTTCCGTTTGGACCGCGATTGTTAGATGGTGTCTGTAGACGGCGGAGCGCACCTTCCAACACTCTGAGATAGTCCTGATTAGACTTTATACGACCACCAAGATCATCTTGTACTGCGGCGTTCAGTGCCGGAACAAATGCTCTTAGCGCATCTTGAGCGGCAGCACGGTCGCCGTTAAAGACGCTAAGCCAATAACTGGAATCATTGGTAAAAATATTACTGTTGATTGCATAACCTGCTCTCAAGCCACCGACCTGCTGTTCTAAATGAACGATTAAAATTTGAACGGCATCGGAAGACTGATGGCTCGTGTCAATCTGCGTATTTGCTGGGGTCCACTTGCGTGTGCGCCCATCCGCATTAAATTCCCATGATCGACCTGCTTTATCAACTAGGTAATGGGCTGACAGTAAACGACGAATTTCATTGTAAGCCTGTGTGCTCGGAATAAATCGCCGCTCAAAATGACCTGTGAGCGCATACGCAATCGCTTCAGTAACTACCTTAAACTCATGGTCTCGTATGTGTCCCGTATTATTTACTGAATCAACGTTAGATTGAATGAAAGATTGTGTAAAGACCCGCGCTTGAGTTGGCCCCAGAACCGCTGATGCAATTTCTTTCCATACATTGACGGATAGGGCAAAGTTACGTCCTGTACGGTCAAGCCGGAACGTCACATCATGGCCCAATACCTCATGGATAACGGTGTCACGAAGTTCATTTAGGTTTGTCGTGCCGTCACTCCCTATTTCAAAAGAATGGCCGGAGCCATGCGCGGCATGCGCCTTTACATCAATGCGAATAGCGCCTTGACTGACCATGCCGTAGGCGCCAGTAAGGGATTGAATCGTAAAAGGCAACTTACTTCCAGAGCGTTCTAGAATGCCTTCTGGAATTTCATTTAAGATTGAAATCACATCGCGGACAAATAAAAGGACTTTTCGTACCGACTCCCGATCCCAGTTTTGCGATTGTCCATCAGGAGAAATAAGAACTACATGGTCATTTTTAAGTTGGCCTAATACGTCGTGAAAAAGTTGCGCCAATTTCGGATCTGGATTTTTCCCTAGGACTTCCTGGGCTAGAAAGTCGATCCCATTCGATAATGGTTGAACTGGGACATGTTGTATCTGAGGTATCAAACCACGTTGAAATAAACGATTAAACATATTCGCCGCTACAGGAAATATTTTGTTTTGAAAAGGAACTGCTAACTGATCCGCCGGGCGCTTTTTCGCTTCTAAGTCCTGAATGATGGCTTCCACACGGTCGATCCAATCGTCGTGATTACCCTGTTGGAGGACATTGTTACGAGCTTCTACATAGAGCTGAGCCGCACGATAGCCAGTACTAGCATCTACATTAAGGGCATTTGCCCATGCTTCGGGTACGTTAATATTTCCCAGTCCATTCACCTGCCCGGCTTTGCCTAAGCGAACAATTTTCTGAAGGTACGGAATCATTAAACCAATGACGCGGCTGTCATCTTTAGGAACCGCGGCCTGAATGTTGATATCTTGAGGATCTTCAGTCACGGCATACGTTCCGATAGTGTTATCGTCCGCAATACCCCGTTCAAGATCAAGACCCTGCCCGTGAATTTTCTTATCAAGTTCTTTGGCTTCAGGAAGGTGGGATTTGATCCAGTCGCGCATTGTGCGGGCGCTTTGTCCACGCCGCCGCGCCTCTT
>JBBQYF010000107.1:0-9500 GCA_038208955.1 Elusimicrobiota bacterium | reverse complement strand
AGTTAACGAATAACCCGCGTTTTGCATGGGACGCCTACCGGCGCTTCATCGCGATGTACGGCAACGGGGTTGAAGGCATCGAGAAAAACGAGTTTGAGCATGTTCTCGAAGGACAAAAGCAGAAAAAAAACGTCAAGCTCGACACCCAATTGACGGTGGACGACTTGAAAGAAATCGTCGATACGTTCAAACGATTGTTTGAGAGCAAAGTCGGCCAGCCCTTCCCCCAGGATCCGCTGAAACAGTTGGCCGGGGCGCGCGACGCCGTCTTTACCTCCTGGAACAATCCGCGAGCCATTTATTACCGGAAGCAAAACAAGATTTCGGACGACCTCGGCACGGCGGTCAACGTTCAATCCATGGTGTTCGGGAATATGGGCGACGATTCCGGCACGGGTGTCGGATTCACGCGCAACCCATCGACGGGCGAAAAAATGTTTTACGGAGAATACCTGACCAATGCGCAAGGCGAAGATGTGGTGGCCGGCATTCGGACGCCGAAACCGATCATCGAGCTGCAAAAAGATATGCCCGCTGTTTACAAACAGCTGCGTGACATCACCTCTAAATTAGAAAAGCACTACCGCGATATTCAAGACTTTGAATTCACGATCGAAAAGAACGTCCTCTACATGCTTCAAACCCGCACCGGGAAACGCACCGCGGCCTCGGCCGTTCGCATCGCGGTGGAAATGGTCAAAGAGAAATTGATCTCAAAAGATGAGGCGCTTATGCGCGTTGAGCCGGAACAGCTCGATCAGCTGCTGCATAAAATTATCGATCCGAAGGCCGACTTAAAGGTTATCGCCAAAGGATTGCCCGCTTCTCCGGGCGCGGCCACCGGCCAGGCGGTTTTCGACGCGGATACCGCCGCCGAGCGTGGTTCGAAGGGTGATAAAGTCATTCTGGTTCGGCAAGAAACCAATCCCGATGATATTCATGGCATGGACGCGGCCCAGGGAATTCTCACGGCCCGCGGCGGTATGACCTCGCACGCCGCCGTCGTTGCACGCGGTATGGGAAAATCCTGCGTGGCCGGCTGCGAGGATATTAAAGTGTCTGAAGCCAATCGCCAGTTTAACGTCAACGGTACGACCGTTAAAGAAAACGACTGGATTACGCTGGACGGTTCGACAGGCCGCGTCATTATGGGTCAAGCTCCGTTGATCGAGCCGGAAATTTCCGGCGAGTTCGGGATCTTCATGAAATGGGCCGATGATATCCGGCGCTTGAAGGTGCGAGCGAACGCGGACATCCCCCGGGACGCGAAGGTGGCTGTCGAATTCGGGGCCGAAGGCATTGGGCTTTGCAGGACCGAACACATGTTCTTTGCCGAAGACCGTTTACCGTTCATGCAGGAAATGATCGTGGCGACTGACGTCGAGGCGCGCAAGAAGGCGCTTTCCAAGTTGCTGCCGTTTCAACGCGAAGACTTTAAAGGCCTGTTCCGGGAAATGAAAGGCTACGGCGTGACGATTCGTACGATCGACCCGCCGCTCCACGAGTTCCTGCCCAAAACGCGCGAGGATGCCGAAGCGCTTTCGAAGAAAATCGGTGTCCCCGTGGAAAAGATTATGCGTGCGGCGGAGGAGCTGCATGAGTTTAATCCGATGCTCGGACACCGCGGTTGCCGCTTGGGCATTACCTATCCGGAAATTACGGAAATGCAGGTGAAGGCGATTATTGGGGCGGCTTGCGAGTTGGCCAAAGAAAAAATTAAAGTGGTGCCAGAAATTATGATTCCTCTTGTCGGAAACATTACGGAACTAAAGGATCAAAAAGATCTGGCGGTTCGAATCGCCGAAGAGACGATGAAGGAATATGGCGTGAAGATCCAATACCAGGTGGGGACAATGATTGAAGTCCCGCGCGCCGCGATTACCGCCGATGAGATCGCGACCGAAGCGCAATTCTTTAGCTTCGGCACTAACGACCTTACGCAGATGACGCTCGGTTTTTCGCGCGATGACGCCGGGAAGTTCATCAAAGTTTATTTGGATCGGAAAATTTTCAAGGACGACCCTTTTCAGACGCTCGACCAAGTTGGCGTCGGTCAGTTGATGAAAATTGCCGTCGAGAAGGGCCGCAAAATAAAGAAAGACTTAAAACTGGGAATTTGCGGCGAGCACGGCGGCGATCCGGCCTCGGTGAAGTTCTGCCACCGGATCGGCCTGGATTACGTTTCTTGCTCCCCCTACCGGGTGCCCATCGCACGACTCGCGGCGGCGCAAGCCGTTATTGAGGCCCGCTCCAAGCCCGGGTCGGCGTATACGCAAAAGTAGCCCACAGCGCCGTTCATTATGAGCAATGGGGGTGAGTCGCCACGACTCACTCCCTTTTTTTCATGGCCCTTGACCAATGATACCGATGAACCTATTAAGACGCATGATTCGGGCCCTGTTTTTCGGACTGCTGTTGGCCGGTCCGAGCGTTTCGCATGCCGCGATGGAATCCCCCGCGGGATTATTCGCGAACGCGCATGATGTTTTTCCACCCTTGAGAGCCGATCCTCGCGAGATTCAGTTTGTCGTGCGCTTTGTCAGCCCGGTCCGGCATACACCCCAGGGGGAAGTCTCCGCGGGTAATTACTTTGGGTTGTACCGTTGGACGCTGCCTTGGGCGGCTTCGTATCTTCAGTGGAGCGCCGGGGGCGGCGATGCTGCCCGCTTCGATCTTGTGTCGATCACCAAAGATCTTCAGGTCAACGATTTCAATGCGAGCATGCCAATCGACTTGCGCATCGGGCCATGGTCGACAAGGCTCTTGCCCTACCATGTTAGTTCGCACTTGGGCGATGATTACATCAAGCGCACGGGCATCGTGCGCGACAAATATTCGTTCGACAGTTTTAAATGGTTCGTTGCTTACGATGCACCGCACCATCTACGCCTGTACGAAGGGTACCACTACATCATTCGCAACGAGTCGGCCGACCGGGGCCACCACGCTTTTCAAGCGGGGGCGGAATGGCAGTCCGGGTGGTGGGGATCGGGCCATGCCCAAACGTATTGGGCAACGGATATTCAAAGTTGGGAACGTGTGGCGTGGAATATCTCGGTCAATTCACAGCTGGGTATCCGGGTGGCACACCAGCCCGAGGAACGACAGTCACTCGATCCGTTTATTGAATTTTCCTCGGGTCCCCGGACAGCCGGTCAGTTCTACGATCACAAGGAGACGCGCTGGGTGTTGGGCTTGCGTTTTGAATTGCCGTAATATTTAACCCATTTGTAATTGCTATGTAATCCAATAGTCACATCTGTGGGTTATAATCGCACGAGGCTTAATTAATGAACGACCTGCGCCACCTCAACTATAAAGCAATTTTCTGGCAAGCCGCCCTATGGTCGGTTTTCTGTTACTCACCTGTTCTCGGTGCGGGAACCACAGGGGCCTCTTTTTTGGATATTCCGACGGGAGCCGGGCCTGCCGCGATGGGTTCAGCCTATACAGCGCTGGCCATGGATGCCTACGCGCCCATATGGAATCCCGCGGGACTTGGATTTATTGATTCCATTCAGATCGCCGGACAGCATCTTTCCTATCTGCAATCCACGCACGATGAATTTCTGAGCGCTGTTTACCCGCTGGGTTTTCCGGCTAACCAGGGTGAGCGCAAGCGCAAGGGCGGGGTGGCATTCTCTGCGCAATATCTCGGGTCGGGGGACATCACCCAAACCGACGGCGCGGGCAACACCACCGGCAGTTACTCCGATAACTTCGGCGCTTATTCCTTGGCCTATGGGAAAGAAATTTATGATCGCCTGGCTCTGGGGTTAACCGCCAAATGGATTCATGCGACGTTAGCCGATGTGAACGCGAGCGCCTACGCCGTGGACTTCGGGGCGCTCTACCGGTTCAGTGAAAAAATAGATTTTGGAACGACACTCACCAATCTCGGAAGCCATTTGACATTTTTGAGCACCGGCGATAGTTTGCCTCTGACGTTTAAAGTGGGTGCCGCTTATCGTCCGAGCCGACGGTGGACGTTCTCGAGCGATGTTCTTGTCCCGAAGAGCGATCCGACGGGTTGGCGCGGCGGCATTGAATGGAAACCTATCGAGATGGTCGGCATTCGCACGGGTTACCGTACCGATACCACCAAAGATCTCTCCGTCCTGGCCGGCTTTAGCACAGGCATTGGTCTCCAGCTCTGGGGACAAGAATTCGCTTACGCTTGGGTGCCCTATGGCGATTTGGGTGACACTAATTATTTTTCGCTCGTGCTGCGCTTTGGCAATCCCGACCAGCGCAAAAACATGGTCCATTATAGCGACCATCCTAGACGTCAAGTGGTCAGCGCCGATAGCGCTCCCGATGATCAACAACTCATGCAACTTTTCAACGGGGATGAAACGCGATCGAAAGTCAGCCAAAATTCGAATGCGGCTCCGCATCTCTGATTCCCTGATAAACCTGTCGTCTCCTACCGCCTGAGCAAAACCCATTGGCTCCCCCGCGCCGACGCTTGAGTATAATCACGGCCACGGCGAAACCTTATGCGACATCCAGCAATGGAAAGGGGACTTAATGAACATCAAAACACTGTGGATTCTATTTTTTGGTCTGGTAGCAGTCGCTGGCGCCGATGGATTGGGTGTTCGTGAACTCTCCCCCGATTTGAAGGTGGGCTACGATTTTACACCCTCCGTGAAGCTCTCGAATCCCGCGCCCGGATTCGAACAAAATGTTCGGTATCAAGCCTCGATCCTCTCGGCCGGACTCAACGTTCCGCTTTATCGTTCAGCGACGTGGATACTGTCGAATGGGGTGTCCTATCGGTATAGCGATTTTAATTTCGATCACTGGGATCCCAGCGTAATGGCCGCGCCCCCGGACCAATTTCATTCGCTGTTCTATCGACTCGCCTTGGTGCGCGTTTTAGAAAATAATCAATCGATTAGACTTTTTCTTTCTCCTGGACTATCGTCGGACTTTGAGAACATCGCGTGGAACCAGGTGCTCGTTAACGGAGGAGCATCCTTCAACTTCGGTTTTACACGTAGCCATTTGGGCGTTGGGTTGGCCGCGACGACCGTTTTCGGAAAGCAGCGCGTGCTTCCATTCTTACAGTGGGACTGGAGCGATGTCTCGCGACGCTGGTGGGTGGTGGTGACAGTTCCGGCGGCCGCCGAAGCTTGGTATTTCTGGAACGAGAAAGTACAAGGGGGCTTGTCGCTGGGATTTACCGGCGGCCATTACCGGATCGGCGAGGCGGGCGCCTACCAGGGCCAGCGGGTTGAATATTCGTCGGCCCGATTCGGGCCGGTCATACGATTGGCCTTGGGTGACGACTTAGCGCTCAAGGTGCAAAGCGGCGTCGCCTTCCGCCAACGGTATGGGATTTTTGACGGGGATCACAACGAATTGTTAACGCTCGATCCCGCCGTGTCCGGATTTGTCCGCGTCGCGTTAAGTTACCGGATGGGAAAAGGTTCTAACAAGGAACCTTGGAGTGGAGTGGGTTTAGGAGACTAGCGCGCCTTACTCCTCGGTCGCGGCTTCCGGGATCGGGCGGCTCAGGTGATCTACAGGACAGAGATCTTTAGGATCGGTGCCGCGTTTGAAGGCCACCAATCCCACTTTTGGGCAACTCGGCAAGGCGACAAAGCCAGTTTGTTTGTCGATCTTGGCGAAAACGATTCCTTCCGGAACCTGGAAATTGTTGACCGGAGTACCGGCCAACGCCTTTTTCATAAACGCTGTCCACCAGGGCACGACTTTGGAGGAGGCGGTAAAATGTTTTCCCATCGACGTGAAATCGTCATATCCCATCCAGGCGCCCGTAACCAGCTGCGGCGTGAATCCGACAAACCATAAATCCTTCAAATCCTGGTTCGTCCCTGTCTTGCCGCCCGCGGGGCGACCCAGTTCCTGTGCCCGGCCGCCGGTGCCGCTCGTCACCACCGCGCGCAGAAGGTCGACCATAAGATAAGCGGTCTGCGCGCTCAAGGCTACGGTCGAGGCGGGCGCATGCTCCTCAAGAACTTTTCCGTTTTTATCCTCGATTCGAATAATCCCATAGGGTTCGGGCCGGATACCACCGTTGGCAAACGTGGCATAGGCGCCGGTCAATTCGAGCAAATTGACTTGTTCGGTCCCAAGACCGAGCGACAGTATGGGGTGGAGGGGACTGCGAATTCCGCAGCGTTGCGCATAGCTGACCACGGCGGCCGGTCCAAAATGGTCGGTAAGGCGAATGGAAATAAGATTACGCGACAAGGCCAAGCCCGTTCGCAAGGTCACCGGACCAAAATATTTATAGTCCCAATTCTGGGGGACCCACACCTGGTCGGCTGGGAAGGGAGCCGTGGCTGCGGCAATGGCAAAGGAATCGGTCGCGCTTTCCAGAAGCTTCCAGTCGTGGCCATCATTATAAAAGGCAACCCGGTCATCGTCGGCAATCGACGCTTCCGTCATGCTGTCATCCATGGCGGCGCACCAGACAAAAGGCTTAAAGGCCGATCCCGGTTGGCGCTGCGCCTGGGTGGCACGGTTGAATTGTGATTCGCGAAAGTCGCGTCCACCGACCATCGCGCGAATGCCTCCGCTGTGCGCATCCAAAGCCACGAGCGCTCCTTGGACTTTAGCGGTGGTCGTCGACCCCGCGAGGGATTCCGGTAGTTTCTTTCCTCTGTGTTTGGCGGCGTACTCGGCCGCCAGCGTTTTGGCGCGGTCCTTATCAAAATCGGTCAGGTATTGATCCATCACTTGTTCGGCCGCCCGTTGCATTTTCAAATCAAGCGTTGAGTAAATCGAATAGCCGCCTTGCAAGAGCGCGGCTTCCGTGTATTTCGGCTCGAGGATCTGGCGGAGGTATTCCGCGAAGTACGCGCCCACGGGGGTGTTTTGAGAAGCCTTCTGGCTGGCGATCGGCATGCTATTGGCTTCGCTTTCTTGGGCCGTCGTAATATAACCCGACCGCCGCATGCGAGAAAGCACCCACGAGCGCCGCCGCTCGGCGTTCTTAGGGTTGATGATCGGCGAATAAGTGCGCGGAGAACGCGGCAACCCGGCCAACACCGCACACTCGCCCAGCGACAGATCCCTGACATGTTTGCCAAAAAATGTTTGCGCCGCGGCCTCGACGCCGTGGGCGCCATGACCAAAATAAATTTGATTCAAGTACATCTGAAAAATTTCTTGCTTCGAATAATTGCGTTCGAGTTGCAAGGCGAGCAACAGTTCGCGAATTTTGCGGCTGAATGTTTTGGTTTGTGAAAAGAAAAGGACCTTGGAAAGCTGTTGTGTAATCGTCGAGCCCCCTTGGACGAGCCGCCCATGGCGCAGGTTCGCGATCATCGCGCGTGCGACACCTTTGAGGTTCAACCCCCAATGCGTATAGAAATACTCGTCCTCCGTCGCCATGAAGGCATTCTGGAGGCTGACGGGGATTTCGGTCAGCGGAATCAGCGTGCGTCGTTCGACGTAGAGCTCGCTGATTACCTCACCGTGAATATCGAGAATTTTTGTGACAACCGGCGGCTGATAATTCTGGAGCGAGTCGATGTTTGGAAGGTTGATCAACAGCTGGTGGAAGGCCACCATTCCCAGCAACCACGCCGCCAGGACGAGGCCGCCAACGGCGTAGCGTTTCTGGACGTGACTCAAACGATCAAAAAAGGAGCCCAACACACAAGCATTATACGAAGAACGCTTGAAGAACCAGTCAGGTTCCGTCAGGGTGGCCGGAACTGCCCGGAAAACCATAAGGGACCAGTACTGATGGTGCCCAGGGGAGCTGAAAGGCCCAGTCTCAACGTCGATGGGGCGAAAATTTTACCTTCTTGTAACGAAAGATTCATCACCCCGTAACACAAAGTTGGCAAACTGGCTTCAGGTGGACGACATCCAAAGGAGAAAATAAGATGCTTAACCTTTCCAAAGTAAAACCAGCGATGTTAACGATTATGGGTGTTGTTATGTGCACTTTAAGCGCCCACGGGTACGACGCTATTTATGGAGGCGATTGCAAAGACCCGGCTGGCTGGATGCAACACGTGACCAGCATTTCGAAGAGCGGCTATGTGAGCTATTATAATTCTTGCGAATTTGCCACGGACCAAGCGACCCAAAAGCTCGCCGCTCAATTCGGCGCTACCGTGTGGGACAATACACTGGAGGGTTATTACGGCTATCAAAATGGCGCGACGGAAAAATCGCTTTTATTCACGGGACCCCAAGGCCAAACGATGCTCACCAATGCTGGCCTCGTGGAAGTCATGTACGGCAAGTATCCCAAGAGCGTTGCGGATCAGCAGCTCACCTCTCAATTAGGCTTTGATCCTTATCTAAACGTCAAATCACCAAAGATATATTCGATGCCCGGCGGTATCAGTTGGGATAGAAAATCCTTTTGGAATGGTGTTGGCGTCAATGGGGCATCGGCCGGAAGTGATCCAGTGACGTCGAAGCCCGTGGCGGCGCCTGTTTCGAACCCGCGTCCGAACACATCCGCACCCGTCGTCTCCAAACCGACAGTTCCCGCGCCCACGTCACCCTCGACGGTAGCGCCCGCGCCCACGACGCCGGTCCCTCCGATCGTTCAAAAAGATCCTGTCCAACAACCGACAGGGAATCCAGACGACGCTTTCTTAAATTGTCTTTATCAAAAATATTTCAACCGGGTCGCGGAGTCTTGGGGCAAGCAGTATTGGTCCGCTCAATTAGCCAACGGTATGACCCGTGCCGACGTCGAGAAAGGGTTTCTTTACTCGGGCGAAAATTGCCACAACTACATTGACGCCGCATTCCAGAGGCTACTCGGTCGGGCGCCAAGTTCGGAAGAACTTCCAAATGATACGGCCCGTTGCGAAAACCACAATTACGAAATGCTTTGGAACGATATTTGCCAACGTCGTACGGGTGCCGCGCAATCTCAAAATTGCCCACCAGCTCCCCCTCTCTCCCCAAGCGTAATGAGTTGCACGGTCGTCCAGTAATTTTTGACGGCGCCGCGCCCGAGAGTGGCGCGGCGCCGCGGGGTGATTAAGCCGTCGTTTTACCCTCCAAGCTGAATTTGGTATTCTCATTCTGCCTGCCCCAAACAACCTGAAAGGCAATTCGCGCACCATCGCCGCGCGTCAATACGGGAGTCAGCAGTGAAAGCCATTATTATGGCCGGTGGATTTGGAACGCGTCTTCGGCCTCTGACCGTTAACATTCCCAAACCGATGGTGCCCATGGCCAACCGGCCGATGATGGAACACATTATTCGGTTACTCAAGGACAATGGCTTCGACGACCTCGTAGTAATGCTTTACTACCAGCCCGACGCGATTATCCGGCACTTCGGCGACGGTTCCGCCTACGGAGTGCGTATCGAATATCTTCGCCCTCAGGCCGATCTGGGGACCGCGGGTTGCATCAAGTTCGCTGAAAAATCGATCGATGACTCTTTCCTCGTGATTTCGGGCGATCTTCTCACCGACTTCAATTTAAAAAAAGTGGTTACCGAACATAAAAAAAAGAAAGCGGTCGCGACGCTCGTTCTGACTCGC
>JBBQYF010000106.1:0-9504 GCA_038208955.1 Elusimicrobiota bacterium | reverse complement strand
ATTGCGGATCAGGCCTTTCGTATCGGCCCCATAGGATCCCGCTTCGCGTCGGAAACAGGCGGAATAGCAAACATATTTTTTGGGCAAATCCTTTTCGTCCAGAACCTCTTCGCGGTGGAGATTCGTCACGGGCACTTCAGCCGTAGGAATGAGAAAGAGATGATCGCGCTCGAGGCGAAAAAGCTCTTCTTCAAACTTTGGAAGCTGACCGGTCCCCTGCATCGTTTCCGGCGTGACTAAAAATGGAGTAAAAACTTCTGTATAGCCATGTTCCTTGGTGTGTGTATCGAGCATAAAACTGATTAGCGCGCGTTCAAGCGCCGCACCCATTCCCAGGAGAACGGCAAAACCTGATCCCGACAGTTTAGCGCCCGCCCTAAAATCGAGAATTCCTAAGGCTTCGCCAATGTCTAAATGCGACTTGGGCGCAAAGGTAAAACTGGGAATCTTCCCCACTTCCCGGAGCACCTTATTGTCCGCCGCACTTGCCCCGACGGGCACCGACGGGTCGGGAATATTGTTAATGCGCAGCAATAGGTCATTGAGGACCGGTTCGACGCCGGCCAACCTGGCTTCAAGCTCTTTCAGGCGCACTTTGAAATTTTCAACTTCTTTAAGCGCGGGGCCGGCGTCCTGCTTCTGCGCTTTCAGGCGGCCGATTTGTTCGGCGGCTTTGTTCCGTTGGGCTTGGAATTGCTCTAGCTCGGAAAGAATTTTTCGCCGTTCGGCGTCCAATGCATAAACTGGCTCAACATCTATTTTGGAGCGCCGGCTGGCCAACATCTGCTTCAAGTCGTCTTTATGATCCCGGATCCATTTGATATCAAGCATGGAAAACCTTGGCATTTAATCGTGACGCTGCCTCTCCAAAAGCATCGGCAATTCTTGTGCTGAATCGTTTGATGAATTCAGGATTTAAATTCTCATTTTTCAAGAGATTTGTCGCGATACATTCTTTATAAATAGGTTTTAAAAAACTTCCCGTCTCGTCGTCCATTGGAACCGTTTCAAGTACCCCCATGAGTTCACGCGCCCGTTCGTAACACGTTATCACATCGGCTCGGTACTGGCTCCCATTGGATGCACGGAGGAATTCCGAGGCGACCATCAAGGCGATCTTCGCTGGGCCGTGCTTGATGATATCCTCAGGCTTTAGCGATTTATGGTTTCGCATAGAAAGGTTGGAAAAAAACGTCTGCCAATTGTGATATTTTCTCGCATAATTCCAGCGACGTTATGAGTTGGCTGCGATTTCCATTGCTCGGTCTAATATTGATCATGGACGTAAATTCGTACCGGTTTTCATAGGGTCGTCCGATCCATAGATTTGCTCCCCATAGATTTTCTTGCCGGGACCCGCTATCGATCAGCAATTGCTCTTCGTCACTGTGTAGACCGCCGCCGGCGCAAATGGACCGTTCTTCGAGGTCGACGACAAATTTCACCATATTACCGAACTCTTCATCAGCCAGTCGTTGAATTGTCTCTTTCGATATGGGTTCGTTAAATATCTCGGGTTGTCCCATGCAATGGTTGTCCTAAGGGTTCAGTCGCACGACATCCCATTCGCCCTGCGCATCTTTGCGATAGACAAACCGGTCGTGCAAGCGGTTGGGATGGGCTTGCCAAAATTCTATTTTAAATGGCGCGACGCGGTAGCCCGTCCAGTGAGGCGGCCGGGTGACATCCATGCCTTCGAATTTATCACTGTATTCTTCGACGCGCCGGTCGAGCAGTATCCGGTCCTCGAGCACATCGCTTTGGTCGGAGGCCCAGGCGCCGATTTGGCTCAGCCGGGGACGGGTGCGGAAGTAGGCGTCGGCTTCTTCGTCCGCCACCCGACCCACCATTCCTTGGAGGCGCACTTGGCGATTCAGCGTTCCCCAATAAAACGTCAATGCGGCTTTCGATACGGCCGCCAGCGAGCGTCCTTTTGCCGAGTGACTGTTGGTGTAAAACACAAAGCCTCGGTCATCGAAAGCTTTGAGAAGCACAATGCGTCCGTCGGGAAAGCCGGCGGCATCGATCGTCGAAAGACACATCGATTCCGCCAATTCGACGCCCATGCTGCGCTCGGCGTCATGAAACCACCGCCGAAATTGCTCAGTGGGGTTGTCCAACAATTGGTCGCGCGTCAGTGGAATAAAGTGGTTAATCATCGAACGTCATTATACGGGATCAAAAACTAAATAATTTCAATCAACGAGGTTGGAATCCAGCCCTTCAGCCCTTGCTCGGGAACTCCGATTTCGACCCATCCGGTCACCGGTTCCTGCTCGTCAAGAATCAGAACTCTATGGCCTTCGGGAACAGTGAAGTTTGCCGGATACGTTGTGTTCGGTCCGCTGCGGACCTCGCCCACTCCTCCGGCGATGACGCCTTCGGGGCGCTCGTTGAAATAAATACGCACGCCCAGCCAGCCCCCCATCCACAAAATGACAAGCAGGGAAAAGATCAGCACTTCTTGGGTGGGCCGCCATCGGCCCGCCAGCCAAAAGCCACAGCCGGAGACGCCCAGAATAAAGATAAGCGAAGCGAGCAACGTCAGTGTATTGATCGGTAACATAAAGAACATTTTCCAGAACAGCGCCGGCAAAGCGCCCGAGGGAACGACCGGATCTCCCGCCCGAGTCGTGGTCAGGTTTAAATTGTAAATGATGTCGCGATTGGCGGAATTCAGGCGAAAGGCTCGGTAATAGTTCGCGATGGCCTTTCCAATCTGCCCGTTTTTATAGTCGGCGTTGCCGAGATTGTAGTACAGCACCCAATGACGAAGTCCGGCCTGGCGCGCGGTTTCATACAATGTCGCGGCGTCGGTGAACTTGCCCGCATTGTAAGCCGCGTTGGCTTGTTTGAAAGTCTCGTCCGATGGTGATGCCGAAAAAGCGGCTTGGCAAAAAAACAAGGATAAAAAACAGAGCATCCAGCGCCAGTGTCGCTCTTTTTGAGGCATCGGTGAGCTCCTCAGCTTTTCCACGGAATTTGTTTTTCCAGCTCTTCGATCACATGTTCCAGCGTACGGTCGACCTGACGCAGTTCGTCGACGCGGACTTGCGCCGGCGCGAATTCAAAGAGATCAATCGTTTCCCATAAGTTGCGTACTTTTTCAATCGTGTGGACGGGCAATCCCCGAGCACGCAGTTCATCCATAACCGTGCGCAAGGGGAGTCCGGCCGAATCGAGTGAAAGCTTGTCGGCCAGGTAATCATGCAGGGTGTCCGAAAGCAACCCAGCCGCGGCTTGAATTTGGTTTTCATCCATGGCCTTTTCCGATTTACGCCGCGTTAGCACCGCCCGCGACAAGGCCGTCTTAAAACGCCAAAGTTTGCGGTCAGAAAGAAAGAGCCGTTCGTAAAGCTTAAATAAAATCCCTGCCGCCAGCCCGAGCAAAAGTAACCCCTGTAAGATTAAAAACCAACGCCGGCGGTAGAGCGGCGGGCCTTGATCGGCGATGTGCGAAGGCGTCTCGATATAGCGAATATCATCGCCCAACATTTGTATGCCGGGAGTCGCGGGCGGAGCTCCAGGGCTCGTGGCCACAAGCATGGGGGCCGCCGAGGCGCCGCCCGACCCGGGCAGTATGCGTACCGAAAAGGCGCGCGTGCTGATGGTCCTGTAAGATCTCGTTTCCGAATCGAAATACACAAAGGGTATGGAGGGAATCTTTAACTCGCCAGAAGCCGTCGGAATGAGGACGGTCTTAAAGACTTTCGAACCCTGCACATGACCCTCTTTCTTTTGGATATTGGTGGCCGCATTAGCATCAAAGGTGCGAAAATTCGTGAGTGCCGGCAACGTCAGTTCTGGGATCGACTTGATATTTCCGGTTCCGGAAATCGTCATTGTTAGCGTCATCGGTTGTCCCACGCTGACCGTATCTTTATCCATCGCCGCCGATATCGCGTAGTGGCCTACCGCCCCTTTAAATCCCGCCGGTTTCGGGTCGGGCAAGGACTTCACATGCACCGTCACAGGATCGGTGCGCAGCACCTTTTGCTCAGCCTGTCCAAAAAACTGGGCGAAAAAATTGTTGCTAAAGGGATCTGACCCGAAGTTTTCAATGCTCACCCCGAGCGACGCCGCGCCAATATGCGCCTGGCCAGCGTTGGTCGGAAAAAGCGCGGTCTGCACCTCCGTCACGCTATAGGGAACGCCTTTAATTTGGGTCGTATAGTTTCGCTGCGGAGGCAGATCCTCGGACCAAAATCCGGACGTGGTCGGGGGCTGATAATTAGGCCGGCTCATTAACGGAACGCGGTTGTACAACCGGAAGCTATAGGTTACCGGTTCGCCGACATAGACAGGGGTTTTGTCGACGGTACCGGTAATAAAGACCGCGGCGGCGTTGTGATTGGCGCGGCTGGGGGCTTCGCTCGCCTGACCCGCGGCCGGCGCGGCGGCAGCTGACGCATCCCCCGCCACAACATCCAGTTCCAGCGGTTGGGTTTGCACGCTTTTTCCTTGAGACTCCACGCGAATCGGCGGAATCGTAAAATGCCCGGTTTTAAGGGCGGTCAATACAAACCGGTATACCGTGCTGGCCGAAGCCTGCCCGTTAATCCAACTGAAATTCTGCTCGCGTCCGGCATTGTAAATCTGAAAATCGGCCAGACCCGGCAATTGTGGCGCGGGCAATTCCCCGCTCCCCGAAATCGTCAGACTGAGTATGGCCTGTTCGTTCAGGGAAACCTGGTTATGATCCAAAGAAGCGGAAACCTGAAGATCGGCGGCGAACAGAAACGAAGAACAAAAAACGAAGAACGAAAAACTAATAACTCGTAGCCAGTTCTGGGTTATTGATTTTTCGTTATTCGTTATTCGTTTCGGTGGCCTACCAGTCTTCATCGGGATGGGGTGCATCGGGTTTTTGAAATTTTTGATTTGACTTTTTCTGCTCGCCGGCGCCCGCCGCAGAAAGCAAGCGCTCGGCGTCTTCGCGGCTCATTTGACCGGGTTTTGGTTGATCGCCCTGTCCCTGCCCTTCCTTCTTTTGATCGTTTCCTTGACTGCCCGGTGAGGGTTTTTTTGAATCGTTGCCCGACCCCCCTTTTTTCGGCTGAGCTGAAGGGGGGTTGGCTTTGGCCCGCAGCGCGACGCTTAGATTATACTTGGCATCTTGATCGTTCGGGTTGATTCGCAACGAATCCTTGTAAGCGTCAATGGCTTCCGGCAGGCGGCCTTCGCGAAAAAAGGCATCGCCGCGATTGTAGTGAGCCGTCGATTTAAGCAACGGGATGGCCGATTGCGCGGCTTGTGCAAATTCTTTTTCGGCGTTGGCGTAGTCCCGCATGCCATATGCCGCATCGCCCGCGTTAAAATGAAGAATGCTTGAATTGGGCTGGTCAATCAACGCATCGTTGTAGGCCTTGAGCGCATCTTCGTACCGGCCATTTTTAAACAGACGGTTGCCTTGCTTAAGTTGGGCCGGCGACGCCTGGGCAGAAGCGGAAAGCAGAAAGCTAAGGAACGATAGCCGAAAGCAAAACCGGACGATCTTCCTCACGCGGATGGCGCTCATCTTTTCCATCCTTCTTCCGGAATAACCAGACTCACCAGAAACAAAATCATCGCCAGTCCCAATGGCCACTGATACCGGTTTTCATAGCGGTTAAAAAGCCGCGTTTTTTGATCTCCTTGCTGAAGCTGGTCCAACCAACGCGTGAGCTGGTCAACTTCGTCTCCGGTCGCGGTCGCGCGAAGATATTGGCCGCCTGTCTCGCTGGCCATCTTGACCAAGGTCGGTTCGTCCATGCGACTGAGGACAACCTCGCCTTTCTTGTCGCGCTTATAACCACTGCGGTGCCCTTGATCATCGAAGACGGGAATGGGTTCCCCTTCCGCACTTCCGATCCCGATGGGATAAATTTTTAACCCACGCTTCGCGGCTTCTTTGGCGGCGCCCAGCGGATCGCTATGGTGATCTTCGCCGTCCGTCAATAGAACGAGCACACGCGAACCACTTTCCCCGGCTTTCATCCCTTTCATGACGACCCGGATCGCATCGCCGATGACCGTCCCAGGCACGGGAACCGATCCGACATCAATGGCATCCAGAGCTTCGCGCGCGGCATTTTGGTCGATCGTCAGCGGACATTCCACGTAGGCTTGGCCGGCAAAGGCGACAATGCCGATGCGGCTCCCCGTCAGTCGGTCGATCAGTTGCCCGAGAATTAATTTGGCGTGAGCCATTCGATTGGGCTTGAGATCTTCGGCCTGCATCGAAAGCGAGCAGTCGACCGCGATGAAAATATCGATGCCTTTTTGTTTGAACTCAACGAGCTTAGACCCAATTAAAGGTCCCGCGAGGGCAAGCACGAGGCAGAAGAGCGCGGCGATTCTGCAAAAAGCCATCCAACGCCGCCGATATGTCAAGCCCGGTGGCAGCATCCGAAAGACGGTTGCCAGTTGTCCGAGCGCCAGCGTTGACCGGCGCCTGGCGCGCGCTGAGAATAGCGTCAATAGGATCGCCACCCCCACCGCGAGGAGCCAGCTGAACATCGAGGGATAAGCGAAATAATTCATGGCAGCGATCGCCACACCGTTAACTCAAGACCCATTCCTATTGAAACCAAAGTCGTTCCCAGGAGAAGCCATCCCAAATAGTGATCGCTGAATTCTTGACTGGCCGGTCCTTTGACTTCACTTTTTTCGAGACGGTCGATGTCGGCATAAATCTCGTCAAATTCTTTGGTGCTGGATGCGCGGTAATAACGCCCACCGGTGGTGCTGGCAATCTCTTGAAGAGACGGCTCATCCAAGTCCTCCTGAATCGGCACGAGTTGTTTTCCCCACATTGTGTCAACGGGGATGACGGATTGGCCGCGAATGCCAACGCCGATCGTGTAAATCCGGATCCCCAGACCATCGGCGGCCTTGGCCGCGGTGATCGGATCGATCTCGCCGGAGTTGTTGCGTCCGTCTGTCACGAGGATGATAATTTTGCTTTTCGCCGTACTTTTCTTCAGATGATTGGCCGCCGTAGCAATCGCGGTTCCGATGGCGGTGTTTTCCGTCCCGGTGATCCCCACCCCGATCTGGTCGAGAAAATCGAGTAAGGCGCCATAATCCAATGTCAGCGGGCATTGCAACAGAGCCACGCCGGCAAAAGCCACGAGGCCAATGCGGTCGTACTGACGGTGCATGATGAAGGTCCGAGTGGATTTTCGGGCGACCGTCATCCGGTCGAGGGGATTAAAATCGAGCGCCCGCATGCTCCCCGAGGTGTCGAGCGCTACCATGATATCGATGCCTCGCGCGCGGGCTTCCTCGCCTTTAATAACGGATCGCGGCCGCGCTAGCGCGACGACGGCGAGAGCCAGTCCGCCATAAAGGAGTGCCTTCGGGAGCCGCGCCAGTTCCGTGCGCCAGGTTCCCGGAAGCGACGCAAGAATTTGCAAATTCGGATAAGGCAATTTGGCCTGGAAACGTGACGACCAATACTCGCGCGCCGCGACTAGCAAAGCCAGGGGCGCCATCAACCAAAGAAAAATTGGATTGGCGAAATGCATTAGGGGACACCCCCGGCACTGGCGGACGATGACAACAATGAGCGGGTTCCTTCCACGAAGCGGGTCGTCAGCGCATGATCCTTGAGCGCCTCGTCCGCGTCGGGACGGAATTTCGCAAATTTCACCAGATCGCCTGCTTCCAGCAATTCTTTGAGGGTCATAAACTGTTCGCTCGAGAAACGAGCCTGGTGGCGAACGTCACGAAGCAGCTCGCTCGTCGTGCGCTCGAGGGCCGGGATTTGGAAACCACGTTCCAGATATTCGCGCATAATCTCGGAGAGCGCGCTGTAAAATTCTTTTAACCGCCCCGTGGCGATCCAATCGCTCGCCTGGAGTTCACGCAGTTTTTTCAGCGCCTGCTCGTCGGCGGGTACGGGCGGCGGAGGCGGCGGACCCGCGAGGGCGCGCTTTCGTTTATGCCAAAGAAAAAAGCCAACCGCCGCTAGCAGCAGGGCGGCGGCAAGCCACCAGAGCGGCGACCAGGCGACGGGACCGATGACGCCTCTAATTTCTCGGATGTCGCCTTTGTCTTTGGGATTGGCGGGAACGTCGCCAAACGTTACTTGCAGGTCCGGTGTTTTCAGGTGGTAGGATTTTCCTTGGGCATCTTCATATTGAACGTCAAGTCCCGGCAACAATTGAGGTCCCGTTGTGAAGTTTTGCAGTTGCGCGGTAAAGCGATCGGTTTGCGCGCCGCCGGAGACCTCCGGGACAAGCGCTGTGCTCGCGAAAACTTCGAAGGTCCCCAGATTTTTGGGCAAGACAAGGGGAACGATCGATTGAGACATCGGATGTGTCATGCGTATTGTAAGCGTAACCAAGTCCCCCAGCGTCGCCGAGCTGGGAACGACCTGGGCTTGAACCGAGGGGGATGGAACGTCAGCGGATGCGTTTGACACGGGATTTAAAAAAGCTCATTAAAGGATAAACGAACGACCGGTCCGTGCGCAGCACAATGTGATCAATGCCGTGGCGCCGCAACAAGACTTCCGTCGCTTGTTGGCGATTTGTCGCATTTTGTTCGAAACGCTGACGCCAGGCGCGATCTGAGGTGTCGACGAGACGCGTCGTCCCGGTTTCCGCGTCGACCATTTCGACAAGGCCCACATCGGGCCAGGAAAATTCGCGCGGATCAACCGTTTGGAGCGCCACCAAATCATGACGTTTGTTGGTGATCGCTAAAAGCCGTTCGTCGATTTGGTAGAAGTCCGACAAGAGAAATACGACGGCCTTGCGTTTGAGCACGCGGTTTAAATAGCGTAACGCCTCATCGAGATTGGTCGCCCGCTGCTCGGGCGCAAATTCCAGCACATCGCGGACGAGGCGCAGTGTATGGCTGCGGCCTTTTTGCGGCCGGACGAATTTCTCCACCCGGTCTGAAAAAAGACACAAGCCAACTTTGTCGCTGTTGCGAATGGCCGAAAACCCTAAGACGGCCGCCACTTCGGCGGCCAACTCCGACTTCCACTTCGCCGCCGTGCCAAACCGCAGAGAGGCGCTGCCGTCGATCATCAGCATCACCGTCATCTCGCGCTCAGCAATAAATTTCTTCACATAAGGATGCCCCATGCGTGCCGTGACGTTCCAATCGATCGAGCGCACCTCGTCGCCCGCGACGTACTCACGCACTTCAGCGAATTCCATGCCCATCCCACGAAAGACGCTACCGTATTGGCCCGAAAAGATCTCATTCACAAGACGCCGGGTCTTGATCTCGATGCGATGAACTTGGGAGAGAAGTTCGCGGGTCAGCATAAGAAAGAGGGCAGGCGGCCCATGGCGCCTCTTGCCGTTACGGCACTTCCACCGCGGCAAAGAGCCTCTGCACGACATCTTCCGACGTCGTATTTTCGGCTTCGGCCTCGTACGTTAAAAGGATGCGGTGGCGCAGCACGTCGGCACCGATGGCTTTCACGTCTTCCGGCGTCACGTAGCCGCGGCCCTGTAAAAACGCATAGGCTTTGGCCGCCTGAATCACGCACAGCGTCGCGCGCGG
>JBBQYF010000105.1:0-9606 GCA_038208955.1 Elusimicrobiota bacterium | reverse complement strand
ATGGATAAGGAGGTCTTACAATGAATTCGCCGACGAACAAAATGCTTTTAGCCGTTATTACGATGGGTTGTTAACCCCCGTCATGCCGGTCAATGCGGAAACGGTTAAGAAAGAATGGCATGAAAACCATCCCGTTCGCACGCATGACAACCGCCGCATGCGCAACCAGGTTGAGCATATCAACGCCGATCTGAAGGCCGGAAAAATTACACAAACGCAGGCGGATCAGCTCAAAGCCAATTTAAAGCTGATGTGAAACTTTAAAAGTCTGATATTGCCGCCAACGGAGATTCACATCTGACGGCGAACCAGGCTAAACAATTGGATCAAAACCTGGACGCGAATAGTCAAGCGATTCGTCAGGACGCGCACCCCGCGACCACGCCACCCCAGACCTCGTCCGCTCAATAACGTCAAACTGGCTGTAGTGAGAAACCCGCCCTGCGAATTGCTGGGGCGGGTTTTTTATTGGAAAAAGTTCCAGGCCAGTTGCCAGGCGGTGTGGATATTCAATCGCTTGAGCAGGATTGCAGGAATAATGGCGGGCAAAGCCAATGGATGCGGTTGCTTATTGAGCGTTCAATTTACCACCCGAAGGCTAGAGCGTTGCCAATCAATACAAAAAAAGAAGCCTCCGGAGGGTTGCTCCGGAGGCTTCAGTGAATTGACGACTAAGCGAAGTTTATTTTAAGAAGAAAATAAACTCTACTCGACGGTTCTGCGCGCGACCTTCCGCAGTATCGTTGCTGGCAATTGGGCGTGTCTCGCCAAATCCCACAGCGACGATCTGATCGCCTGGCAGTCCGGCCGTGCTCGTGAGGTAGTTCCGAACCGAGTCAGCGCGTTTTTGCGACAACGTCTGGTTCGATGCGTCGCTGCCCACACTGTCGGTATGGCCTTCGACGCGCAGCTTGAGATCCGGATACTTCTTGGCGATCTCAGCGACTTTGTCGAGGGTTGCATTCGATGCGACTAACAAGTCCGCGCTGCCCGTTTTGAATGCAATCGGGCTGATCGTCTTGTTGGACATCATTTGCTTAAGCTGGTCGACTTCAGCTTGTGCGGCAGCGGCTTCCTGTTGAGCCTTGGCGGCAGCATCAGCGGCCTGCTGTTGAGCTGAATTCAAGCCTTGTTGTGCTTGAGCTGCGGCCTGCTGGGCGGCTAAGGCCTGCGCCTTGGCGGCATCCGCATCCGCTTGAGCTTTTGCGGCAGCGGCTTTTTCAGCTTCCAACGCTTCCTGGGCTCGTTTCGCGGAGGGTCCCGGACCGAAGTAGAAGTTAACGGTTCCGACAGCCGAGATTAAGCGGTACGGAGCGTAGACGCTATTGATGCCCGACGGAGCTTCGAAGTGGTGATACAGAGCTTCGGCGCCGAGGGAGGTGCCTTCGGTGATGAAAAATTCCAAACCGAGGCCGCCTTGATAAGTAAATCCGTCCCATTTGTCAGTCGAGGAGCCCGAAATTTCATGCTTATTCGTTGAATAGCCTGCGCCGGCCGTCAAATAAGGCGTGAACGGTAAGTGGTGAAAGAAGTTATACCGTACAGACCCAACGATCGGACGAAAGCGATATTGGTCGCCTTTATTTCCGCGTGCATAAGGCTCTAGATCGGCGTAGGACGCAATGACCGAAACGTCGTTATTGATGTAATATTTCATGTGCGCGGTCCACATTTCACCGTCTTGGTAAGCATCTTGATAAGCATAAGGCAATTTGGGTTTCGCGCGCCCGACTCCGCCACCGATCGATAAACGCCCACCGAACCAGTCAAAAGCATGTGCACTGGTTGCGCCCAATAAACTAATAAAAACTGACATTAACAGCGCTTTCTTCATTTTTCTCCTCCTTTTTTTATAGACCCTACTGCTTTGACAAGCAAATCAGTAGGAGGTTACTGCGGCTACATCCCAACGCCGACTGGGCAGAACCTCAAGTGATGATACATTAAGTTATCTAATTAAGACGCAAACAAAGTCGTCGATCCGCTTCGATAGGCGAGATCGGACTTGCAGCCGGGGATCTCAGTCTTTGTCATCCTCTTCCTCGTCTTCGTCGTAATCCGCTATATCACAGGCCAATTCTCCGGCATTGGGACCCGCATAGAGGACAAACGTGGGCTCGGCGGGATTATCCTCGAACAGCCGGACACCCCAAACTTTTGTATCTTCCGATGCCCGTAGCTCAAAATCGTCTTCGGTACCTTTGCGGATGATCCGCAGGCTCTCGTATAACCCTTGAACTTCTTTCGGGGTAGGCATGATGGGCTCTCCTCGTCAAGCATTGGAACATCCGCACATAAATCGCCTTTGTAACCTAATCTTAACATTCAGCCCGTACACTTAGACTATGAAACGATGGTTTGTTTTAGCCACTCTCTGTTGCATGGCCAACGCCTCGCCGACCGTTTCTGCCGCCGCATCGGCAGACGACATTTGCGCAAAACTTGACAATCCCGGACTAAGCCCCAAAAAAATAAACTCGCTGCTCGCCAAGTGCCAAGCGGCGATTCGTCTGCAAGGGGTAAAAAAAGACCGGGCCCTGCTCGTTCGCGAAACGGACCGCTCCCAAATTCAGGACTTGCCTGATCTCGTCCCATCGGAAGACAAGATTCCCGCCGCCAAGGCCGAACCCGCCGGCAGCGCCGTTCGTTCCTAAAAATTATATAACGAAGCTATGGCTTTCCTTCGCAGCGCACTCGCGCTCTCCGGAATTTTATGTTTCGTCGGACAGTCTCTGGCCGCCAATACCGATCGTGGATGGAACATGGAAACTCTTCAGAACATACCCACGGCGCAAGGACTGCTGCAGATTTCGGCCGTCGGCCTCGGCGGTTACCGCATCATGCTTCAAGGCCAATCCCTCCGCGAGTTAGAGGGATATCACGTCGAGATCATTGACGCCATTCCCGAAGGTAACAATCCCTCAATTCTCTTGGTAGGAATTCAAACCGGCGGCGGCTCCTGCGAGCACCAATACAGAATTCTCGATTTGACCCCTGGAAAAAAACCGCACTTGACGGGCTTGTTTGGCACTTGCAATGGGAACCCGTTCCTTAAAAAAGGGGAGGGCAACTCGGTCGTCATTAATTTCTTTTCCGCCGAAAATGACCCCCCGGCCACGTGGTTTTATAACCCAGCCGGCCATCGCCTAAGTCACCCAGGTCAACCCACGCCATACGATTATTGAGGTAACCTTCTCTGGCGCCGGGCTAATATCCCTTGCAAAGTATCCCGGCAGGCGCAAACTTTCCCCGTTAGATGAAACGGACAATAATCATTTTTGTGCTCCTAGTCGGTGGATTATGGGCGACGGGCCCATGTGAAGCAGGATTTTATCCGGCCCATGGATCGCAAGATCACGTCTATTTCTGGCGACAGGACAGCCAGGAACATTTCTGGCTCAGCGCTGCTGGGACTTTTCTCGGGTCACAGATTTTTCAATATTATGGAATGGGGCGAACCTCGGCCAGCATCTTGTCGGCCGCCGAAATATTAGGGCTAGGCATGGGGAAGGCCTACTTAATTGACCCCAAACCCGGCAAGAACGCTATCACCTGTGATATTTTGGGTGTTCTGTTAGGCAGCGTTTTAAACGTGACCGTGCATTTCGATTTTTATGGCTCGAAATCCGCCGTCCAAGTGGTACCCGACCGGTCCTGACCGATGAAGCACCTCTTCCAGAAAGCCATTTTAATATTGGGAGTCTGGACTATCCTCCCGGCTCCGGTCCAAGCCGATCCCGCCGATACAAGAGTTGTATTTTTCAGCTCGCCGCGTCAGCGGGAACTTTGGTGGTGCGCCGGCGGGACGTTGGCCGGAGCCCAACTTTACCAATACTTGGGAATGCAACGCACCCCGGCTATCGTCTACGCGACGTTACAAACGGCCGGCGTTGCCGTTGGACAGATCTACTTGAAAACCGAACCGCTGAAAGCCCATACCCTCGCGATGGAGGGTTTGGGAATTCTGCTCGGTTCGGTGGCGAACGTCAGTATCCACTTCGATTATTTGGGGCATCAACTCAAAGACAATCCCTACGTCGAGGAAATTCCTACTACTCCCTAAGATTACGCCTTAAGATTTGCGGTTGGAGCGTTGTTTATTGTTTTTGCGCTCCGCTTGATGCGCTGGATCATTGTCTACATTTTGCCCGTTATTTTTAGGAGTATTTTCCTCGTCGGCAATTTCCCCTCGCGAGTCGTTAAATCCTTGTCCTTTTTTCTTTTCATTGCCTTGCATTTTTTGATCGTTCATCGTTGGGCTCCTTTTAGTGATTCTTGCTTGCTAGATTAGACCCTCCGTCTTAGTGGCAGTTACAGCAACAAAAATACTCACTAGCGGCGTCAATGAAGTAAAATAAGTATGACCAACGATGGCCAAACGGATTCACTCTCATTTATTTCGTATGAACCCAGCGATGCAACGCCGGCGCCCTATTGGTATTTCCATTCCTGGTCTTGTGACAAGTCTCATCGTTCTCGCGGTTCTCGGCTTGTATTGGGTTGGTCGTTTGCGTACCCATTAAGCCCCGATACCTCCTCCCTCAAAAACGCGCTCTCGGTCCAAACACTTACCTTCCGCGGCTGACCGGTTTCTAGCCACCGCGTGAATAGTCTGCGTTACATGAGACTGGCTGCGCGTGTCTCAATGGTCTACCGGGTGAAGACACGTACGGATCTCGCGACCTCGGTCTAAGCCCGGTTTAACCTAGACCATATTCACGAAGCCGTCGCGGTTTATTTTATAAGGAAATCGCAGCCGAAGGCATAGTGCTGCTCACTCCCACGGAGTCGGATGGCGCGCAAGAAATCGTCGTTGAACATCGCCCTCGAATATTACCTCGCCCGGACAACGTTTGAAATTCTTCGGGTACTTCCCCTCTATTTAGCGGTGACGCTCTGCCGAATATTCCTTCAAATTAGTCTTTTTATGATGCCCAAACGCGTCAATGTCATGACGGAAAACTTGACCACTTGCTTTCCACACTTGGATGATCCCCAGCGCGATCGAATTGCCATGGCGTCGCTCGATAATCTGGCACGGGGACTGGCGATTTTCCCGCGCTTACCCGATTGGGTGCGCCGGCGCTCAGACCGCTGGATCCTGTTCGAAGGTTTTGAACATGCTCACGAAGCGCGGGCCCGCGGTCAGGGAGTGATTGCCTTTACCGCTCATTATGGTTTCTGGGAGGCCATTGCGGTTTACCTGCCCCGGGTACTGGCCTCGCCGGGCGTGGTCGCGCGTCCGGTCGCTAACCCCCGGCTGAATGCGTTTATGACGCAGATCCGAACGAGCGGTGGAACCCACGTTATTTCACGACGCGAAATTCTCCGTGATGGCTTGAAATCTCTGCAGCAGAAAGGATTTTTGGGTCTGCTCATTGATCAACATTTGGGGAGCCGCGCGTTTGTTGATTACTTTGGCCGGCCGGCCGGAACCTCGACAGTCGTTTCGCTTCTGGCTCGCCAAGCCAACGCGGTGATGGTTCCGATTCGCAGCCGTTGGGAAGGATGGAAATTGCGCGTGACTATGGAGCCGCCGATCCCGCTTAGCCCCAACCCCGATCAACATAATGCGGTTAAAGAAGACTCGCTAAGCATTGCGAAGGTGGTCGGAGATTGGATCAGCGAAGATCCAACCCAATGGTTATGGATCAATCGGCGCTGGAAAAATCCCGACGGCGACGCTTCTTGGAACCGCATTAGCGGGTCGTGGAGTCGGTCGTGAGTGGTATTCCTAAATCATGCAAAGCAGCCTGCGCGGCGAACGAACCGCATAAGCCATGCACACCCCCACCCGGCGGAGTTGAAGCGGAACAAAGGTAAAGTCCTTTCAATGGTGTGCGATAAAAATGCCGGTCTGGACGAAGGAAAAGTTGCCGCAAATCTTGAGCTCCCCCGTTAATGTCGCCGCCGACTAGGTTTGCGTTATGCGCTTCGAGATAAGCCGTGGTCATCGTATGACGGGCAAGAACCAAGTTTTTAAAACCGGGCGCAACAAGCTCGATCTGCGATTCAATTTGCTTCGAGCAATCCTGCGACGACCCGTTTGGGACATGGCAGTAAGCCCAAGCGGTATGCTTCCCGAGCGGCGCGCGTGTAGAATCGAATAAACTGGGTTGCGCCAGCAAGACAAAAGGACGCTCGGCGACGTTTTGTTCCCAAGGAGCCCGTTCGGACCGCGTGATGTCTTCCAGCGATCCGCCAATATGCACGGTCGCGGCGCGCGCACAGTGGCTGTCTCGCCAAGGGATCGGACCCTTAAGTGCCCAATCGATTTTGTACACGCCGGGTCCGTAGCGATAGCGCTCAAGTTCACGGTTGTAGGATGGAGGCAGTCGATCTCCCGCAAGGCGCAAAAGTTGGCGTGGCGAAATGTCGCAGAGAGTGATATCCGCATCGCCCAGTTCAGCCAGCGACCCCACCCGGTTGTTTACGACAATCTCCCCTCCCAGTGAACGAAAGTATGAAGCCAAGGCGTTCGCAATCTGCTGCGAGCCCCCGCGCGCAATAGGCCAGCCGACTGCGTGGCCGGCCAAAAGCAGAACCCAAGCGATCGCGGCAGAACCGAATTGCTCGAGAGGTAAAAGGGAATGCCCGGCCAGGCCGGCGAAAAGGGCGCGTGCCTCGGTGGTGCGAAAAAGCGTTCGCGCAAGGTTCGCCGCGGGCCAAATTCCGATCAGCCCAAAACGCGCCAGCAAAACAGGATGCCGCGGAAAATGCAGCGGCGCCAGCAGCTCGCTCGAGAGTGCGGGCCATTGCGCGACAAAGGGTTCAACGATCTGACGATAGCGGGCCGCGTCTTCGCCCAACCCCTCCGCTGTTTTTTGGATGGATCGCTCCAAAATGACGGCCGGTGTGTTTTCCAGCGGATGGGCGAGCGCCGCCGGCGGTTGAATCCACTGCAATCCATGGTCGCCTAGCGGAAAGGAGTCAAAGGCGCGCGAACTGAGCGCCATCGGATGAACCGCCGAACAAATATCATGGACAAAGCCCGGTAGGGTCAATTCGGCCGAGCGTGTTCCCCCACCGATCGTTGGTTCCGCTTCAAGAACCGTGGTCGAAACCCCCGCGCGAGCCAGGACGATCGCGGCGGTAAGGCCGTTCGGCCCCGAACCGATTACATAGGCTTTTGGCATGGGACTACGACCAACCCATCTGAGCCATTGCGCGTTGAAATCCTGGGGTACTAAGGGATACCGGTGGAAAATAACTTCCGGCTAGCGTTCGTTTCCACCACTGTCCCGTCGTGCGACGCTCCTCTGGCGAGGTAAAGTGGTATTCGTATAGTTCCGCTCGAATAAATTGCGGGGGTACTCCTGGGAAAGGATTCTTCTTCAGCAATCCCAGCATGGCCGCATCACCCTCCAAAAGTTTCGCGACGAGATGCACGAACCAGGGATGTTGTTCGTAACCCGACATGGCGGCAAACCACATCAACCAATCTATGCGCAAATGATAAGGCGCGACCTGAGGAGGACGGCGCGCGACGTCGCCCGGTTTCCCTTTAAATTCGTACTCACGCCATTGCGTCTCGGGCGTGATGTTCGTTTGCTCGGTGCCTTCGATGACCACTTCGTAACGCGTACGCGTGACGCTCCCAAAGGCCCCATAACTCCCGACCAGATGCAGGGGATTGTAGCTCGTGTTCATTACCTGCCCCGGCGAGAGCATGTTGCGAACCGGATTGATACTCAGAAAAGCGACGACCAGCGCCAGGACGGTTGTCGCTGCCTGAAAGACAACAGCGGCGGGTGCAAGCGCCGGAGTCCGAAGGGGAATCACGAGCCTGAGCCAAGAATCGTCCAGGGTCGGAAGAGCGAGCACGATCGTCAGAAAATTTAACCAGGACAAGTTTCCACTGAGCATGATTAGACTTTGGAAGATGAGCGTCACAATACCGGAGATCCCACTCACGAGGCCGCTGACGAAATATCCGAACGGGGCGATCAATTCCGCGACGTGATTGAATCCGACTCCGGCCCGATGCGTCCATTCCGGGGCCCAATGAAAATACCAACTAAGCGCGTTCGGCATCGGTTGGGTTTCATAATACTGATCGAGACAAGTGAGGTTGCGCCAGCAGGGATCTCCACGTAACTTGATCAGACCGGCTCCGAACATCACGCGGAACAACAGCCACCGGAGCATCCAGATGACGACGGTCGGTGGCGCGACATTTTTCGAGCCGAGAAAAATCGCATAGAAGCCTGCTTCCAGGAGTAAGGATTCCCATCCAAAGCCGTAAAAAATCTGTCCCACGTTCACGAACGAGAGATAAAGGACGTACATCGCGCCCCATACCGTCATCGATAAGCCCAGCCCTCCACATTCGGAAAGACCCGAGACGGCGAAGCCAGATAGCAGCACCCCCAACCAGGCGGCGACGGTGAACGACATATCTTTGGGATAAAAATAGAAGAGACTGGGAGAGTCGAGAAAACGCACCTGCCGGATGAAATCTGTTGCCGGAAGCAAACCACGCTGCCCGAGGAGCGGGCGAAACTGGTTGAGGGCGACCAGAAAGGCGATGAGATAAACCAAGCCGAGGCCGCGCTGAAAAACCAGTCGCGTCAGCCAGAATCCTTGGACGTTCCCCATACGTCATTATACGTACGAGCTAATGCACGGCTACCTCGTTTTGACTGCGTTTCGTCTTTTTCATGAACAAAACCAGAATCATCGTGACCAAGCAGGCCCCGCACATCAAACGAAAGTCGTTGAGATACGCGAGCATCGTTGCCTGGCGCGTTAGTTGCTGGTAGAGAACGCCGTGCGCAATAATGTTGGAGTTGGTCGCGGTCGTCCCGTGCATCGTCAGATAATGGCTGACCCGGACAAGAGAGGCGCGGTAAGCGGGATCGGCCGGCGTCATATGAACCGAGAGAATGCTTTGGTTGCGTTGGGAAAAACGCGATAGCATGGTTGTGGCATAGGCGATTCCGACACTGCCGCCCAAATTGCGAGAGAGATTAATCAGTCCCGAGGCTTGGCCGCGTTTTTCCGGCGGGACGAACGCATAGGCCGCCGTGTTAATCGGAATGAACAGGAAGGCCAGGCCGGACGCTTGAACCATGCGAGCGAGCATGGCCGTGCGGTAATCGATCGACAGATCGAAATGGCTCATTCGCCAAAGCGACGTCGCCGCGATGGCGAGTCCAATTAAAATCAAATACTTGGGTTGAACGTGGGCTTTGGAAAGCAAGAGACCCATCAGCGGCATGCAGGCCATGGTGACCAGCCCGCCCGGTGACATCACCAACCCCGCCGTCGTCGCCGAGTAGCCCATCAGCGTTTGCAAGAAAAGCGGCAAGAGCACGGTACTGCCGAATAGAATAACACCGAGTACGAACATCAGCACGTTCGCGATAGCGAAGTTGCGCTCGCCAAGCATTCGAAAATCAATCATCGGGTCGGATTGGCGAACTTCCCATAGGACCGCGCAAGTAATCGCCACCGCCGCGACGATGCCGAGCGTCATGATCACATGGGATTCAAACCAATCGTTGCGCTGGCCTTTATCCAACATCAGCTGCAGCGCGCCGATACCCAAGGCCACAAGCCCGAGCCCAATATAGTCGATATGCAACCCTTTAGCCGCGCGGCGCT
>JBBQYF010000104.1:0-9721 GCA_038208955.1 Elusimicrobiota bacterium | reverse complement strand
AGGCATCCGCCGCTACGGCTGTATGAAGTTGTGGTTGATGGCGTGATAGGCTTTATGAAGTTGGTTCACGTATTCATTAGCCTGCTCCGGCGTGAGTCGTTGAGAGTAATGGGCATGGCGGTCAATTTCAGCCAGATAATTCATTTCGCTGTCTTGTTGAGCCTTGGTAATATCGCCGTTCTTCAATTTTTGGTGCAATAGCGCGCGAAGTTCGAGAAGAAGATCGTTAATCGGTTGGATCCCGGAATCGCCCTGATTCGACGAAGCCGAGTCAAGGGTTGTCGACGCGGGTACCTTTATAGTTGAAAGATCGACGGTGCTAGCGGGCAAATCACTATTGGTGCGGAGCGCTGTCGCCGCGCACTCTAATTGTTGTAAGAGGGTCTTTTCCTGGTCGCCCGTCAGCGTGCCGCCATTGGCTTCGGCAGCGGCACGAGCCTGCTTTTCACTGTCATCAAAAAATCGAACGGCTGCCTTTTTTTGGGATTGGCTAATATCGCCATCGGAAAGCAAAAAGTCAACTTCACGACGCAGTCCAGAAAGGCGATCTAATACCTGGCCCAGCTTCCCCCCGCTCGAATTCACGTTGCCCCCCACGGCTTCAGGAACCGGGGAAGCCGTAATTACGGGTGCATATTCGACGGGCGCAATCCTATAGGGAGCATCATAAAAACCATAGTAATCGGGCGCATAGGGATAATAGAGATCATCGGCGTAATAGGGATAGTAGGGGGAGTAAGGATAAGCGTAATGCCAAGGCCGGACGCCCCCCCACCCACGATAGCCAATGTAAACGCGTGACCATGCCCACGAAGGTAACGAGAACGCTAACATCAAAATGGCAAAAAGCGACAGGCCAACCCTTTGTGGATAACGCATAGTCACTCTCCCCTTTACCATCGTAAACCAATCGTGACCGGCAGCAACTGTGTCGCATTCCCGGGGGTAAAGATGTAATGATAGCGTGCTTCGATAAAGATTTTGGTTCCCCATCCGAGGTTGCAGGTTAATCCGGCCCCCACATTCATGCCACCGGCGTCATCAATCTGATGATCGACAAATGTCCCTGGCGTGTAAAAGCCGCCGTCGAATGTCGGTACGAAAATTTGACCCGATTCAGTGAATCCCAAGTCCCGCTCATAAAAGCCGCCGCCGCCGATCAGGTAACCGCCAACGGGCCCGCCCAATCGAAATCGCCAAATCGGATTAATCGTAACCGACCAAATGGAGGCATTGCCATCACTGGCCTGGTTATCCACCAGCGTCGAATCCGTTAAGCCAAGACCCGAGTTGCTGAACTCTAGAATGAATCCCGCGCGAGGCGTAAAATTGAATCCGCTTCCAATCGTAAAATTCCAGCCATTCGTCAGTTGGTTGCGTGCGTTTCCTAGAACAGCAGTTGGACCGCCGCCCACGTTAAAGTTCCAACGCCAGGGGCCCAGTGCGGCGCCTGAGGGTGGCCACATTCCGAGCGGAGAATAAAGTGCATAGGGTCGGTAATAAGGCTGGTAGACCAGGACATCCGCCGGGGAGGATCGTGCGCATAAACACAGGGCCGCAAACGTCGCCATGAGTAGGGAGAATTGTTTTAGGAAGCTTAATTTGGGAGACATACCGGTTAGACGAACAAATAAATAAAATGTTTCGTCCTCACAGAGAGTCAGTCTTAATCCTTTTAACCGAAGGGCTAGGACAGGCGGATGGCGAGATACTCGTGGAGAGGACGTTCGGGATCGTAGATTTGGGTTGCGCGGTACATGAAGCGGTAGCCGCCCCGTTCGAATTCCGAATGCTCTTTAAGAAGAAGACCGAGAGTACTGTCCTTTTCTAAAAGTGCACTAAGTTCTGGATTGATACTAAGAACCGTGTGGCGGTCCCCCGCTTGACTCATGAACAAGACGGGAAATACTTTTACGACGAGTGGCGCCGTCCCGGCGGAAGGCAGCGTGTCGCTGACGGCTAATGCCGCCTGCCGAGCCTCGAGACGAATCATCCGTGCTTTGGTCTCGGGGATCCCGGCATCGAGTGCGGCGGAAACCCAATCCAGCAATTCTTCACGGACCGTCGCAATATCCTCGGCCTTGGCAATCGCCTGGATCTCCCCTTTATCGCGTACGGCCCGAACGAGGCTGGATACTTCTTTCAAATATGTATTTTTTTGCGTGTCAGGAATGTAGTACATCACGACCAGATAAACCTTGCGGCCGTCTTTCGATCCGTAGTCGATGCCCGCCGGGCTCCAACCCACGGCGCAGAGTAAGTCGCCCGCGCCCGTCCCCCGGATATGGGGACAGGAGACACCTAAACCGATACCGGTATTATTGGAATTCTCTTGGGCGATCACCTGTTCAGCCAAAGCCACTCCGCCGCCAATTTCTGGAACGGCTTCGATTAAGTGAGCCAAATATTGCAAGGACTTGGCCTTGTCCGTGTCCGGGAGCTCGACCAATCGTCCATCTTGCAGGGCATTTAAAAGGCTTCGCATCGCTCTTTAGTCTACACCGAATTTTCGAATAAACCAGCTTTTTACCTGGTGAGTGACAAACGTATAACAGACCAACGTTCCTGCGATCCAGAGCCAGTAAGACGATGGCAGACGCACGAGGCCAAGCGAACTGGCCAGAGGAGAGTAAGGCAAATAAATGGCAATCCCCATCACCAGCAAAGTCGTGATCGTCAGCGCCGCGCTTGCTCGGCTCTGTACAAAGGGAATGCGGTTCGTCCGAATAATGTGCACGATCAACGTCTGAGTCAAGAGGGACTCCACAAACCAACCGGTATGAAACAAGCTTTCGTAATAGATTTTCATCTCGGCGGAAGTCGACGCCAATTTAAACCGCCAGCATCCAAAGGCGTAGAGCATCACAAAATAGGTCGTGTAATCGAATATCGAGCTCGTTGGTCCCATGAACAGCA
This sequence comes from Elusimicrobiota bacterium, assembly GCA_038208955.1. GTDB lineage: Bacteria > Elusimicrobiota > Elusimicrobia > 2-01-FULL-59-12 > 2-01-FULL-59-12 > JBBQYF01. The sequence goes on along the minus strand of JBBQYF010000104.1, from coordinate 6,805 downwards.
TAAACTTCTTGATACTTTGAATGTTCCACTTCCGCGGCCGCTCAAGATATTCGGGATCCACCACGTCTGTCGGAATCCCCACCTGCGAAAAATCATAAAGTAAATTATTGACGAGGACCTGAATCGGAGCCATCGGAAGGAACGGCAAAAAGAGCGCTCCGCCAACGAGACTGAACATGTTGCCGTAATTGGAACTCGCCCCCATCTTGACGTACTTAATAATGTTGCCGAAAACTTTGCGCCCTTCGAGAATCCCGTCTTCGAGAATTAGCAAGCTCTTTTCCAGCAAAATGATATCCGCAGATTCTTTGGCCACATCGACCGCTGTGTCCACTGAAATGCCAACGTCGGCCGCCTTCATGGCCGGCGCATCATTGATGCCGTCACCCATGAACCCAACGACATGCCCGTTCTTTTGCAGCGCGTGAATAATTTGTTCTTTCTGCGATGGAGACAATCGGGCAAACACCGTCGTCTTCTCAACCAGCACGCTCAAATCTTCGGGGCGGATGTCCTTCAACTGATTGCCCGTCAAAAGACCGTCTAGCGACAATCCCACGTCCTTGCAAACTTTCCGACTGACAAGGGCGTTGTCCCCCGTCAAAATTTTTGTGCGAACGCCGGAGAGACGCAACACTTCCAAAGCGCGTCCGGCGGATTCCTTGGGAGGATCAAAAAACGCAATATAGCCGAGCAAGACAAGGTCGCTTTCATCAGCGGCGGAAAAAATTTCTTTCGTTTGCGGATATTCCCGATAGGCCACCGCGAGCACCCGGTAACCTTCGGAGCTCAGCGACTGGTACTCTTCGAGAAGATCATTTTTGAGCATGTCGATGAGCGGGTGGATTTCGTCGTCCACCTGATAGCGGTCGCAAACCCCAAAAATCTCCTCGACAGCGCCCTTGCAAATCAGCACGTGATCGCCTTCGAAATCCATGATCACCGACATACGGCGCCGGGAAAAATCAAACGGAATCTCGTCGACTTTCCGGCACGCTTTTTTTACGTCTAAATCGGTGTGCGCCAGGATCGCATTGTCGAGTAAATTGCGCAGGCCCGTTTGGTAATAGCTGTTCATATAGGCATAACGCAAGACGTCATCGCTCTCCCGGTTGGTTACGTCGACGTAACGTTCGAGAACAACCTTGTCCTGCGTCAGCGTACCCGTCTTGTCGGTGCAGAGAATGTCCATGGCGCCAAAATTTTGAATGGCATTTAGACGCTTGACGATGACCTTTTTCCTGGACATTGCCATAGCGCCTTTGGACAAATTCACGGTAACAATCATGGGCAGCATCTCGGGCGTCAGTCCGACGGCGATGGCCAATCCAAAAAGCAATGCTTCGACCCAGTTATGTTTGGTCATGCCGACGATAATAAAAACGATAAAAACCATGATGATCATGAACCGGATCATCAGCCAGGTGAAGGCATTGACCCCTTTATCGAAGCTGGTCAACACCCGTTGATGCGCCAGTTTGGCCGAGAGAGCACCAAAATAAGTGCGAGCTCCCGTATTCACGACCATGCCGCGGGCGCTACCGCTGAGGACGTTGCTCCCCTGGAAAGCAACGTTCCCTAAGTCGAGCGCGGACTTACCCGCGGTGCCCGTGGCATTGGCGGATTTCTCAAGCGGCATCGATTCGCCGGTCAAGGCCGACTGGCTGACGAAGAAATCCTTGGTAGTCAACAGTCTTAGATCCGCTGGAATAATCGAACCCGCACCCAGCAGAACGAGATCGCCCGGTACGAGCTCATTCATCGGCAGTTCGACCTCTTTGTCGTCGCGCAAGACAGTGCACGTGGTCTGGACCATGGCGCGGAGTTTCTCGACCGCTTTGCTCGATCGCGTTTCCTGAAAGTAGCCGAGGAATACGCTTAGAATAATCATTACGCCTACGACGACGGCCGCGCGCCAATCCCCCATGGCATAAGAAACGCCCGCGATGACCAACAGCTGAATGACCAGGGGATTTTTACAGCGGTCGAGAATTTCCGCCACAACGCTTAATTTCTTGCGTTTGGTAATTTCATTGGGTCCATAGCGCAGGCGTCGAGCGCCGGCTTCGAGGGTTGTTAAGCCGTGGTCTGTACCATTTAATCGGGACAAGACGGCGTCCGGCGCTAAGAGACCAATTTCTAAAAGCAGGCGCTCGCCTTCCGCGGCTTTCGCGGAGAGGCCATTGTCTTGCGTCGCAGGGCGGAACCAGTTCAATATCATGATGATTTTTGGGGGAGAGAGCTTATTATTATAACCGGAAAGCGGAAGGGGCGTTCCCTGCGGCAGCGGGCAAGTTCATTCGACAACGTCAAGAGTACGGCGGCGGCGAAATTGGGAGAGAAAGGGGGCCCATTCTTCCATTCGAAAGAGCCAGGCGCAAAACATATAAATGAGTCCCCCGCCGGCAATAGCCGTACTTAAGCGAAAGGCCAGCGGAATTCGGAAGCCATGTCCCATCACAAACCGACAAAAGACAATCATGATCACCGATCCGGCGGCGGATTTGAGAAACGTCAGCCCAATGCGTCGGCCGCCCAACGATCCCAATTTACGTCGCAGCATCACGTAGAGCGATAACATATTGATCCAGGAGGCCACCGCCGTTGACAAGGCTAGGCCGCCGACCCCCATGCGGGTCGTCTTAATGAACAAGATATTCAACCCAATATTCAGCGCGACGCAGCCGGCCGCCACCACGACGGGAACCCGCGTATTTTGAAAGGCGTAGAAGGCGCTCGCCAATATTTTTACAGAAGCATAGGCGAAAAGTCCGAGCGAAAAAAAGAGCAAGGCCCAACTCGTGGTTGCCGTTGCCATCGCGTTAAACCGGCCATGTTCAAAAAGGATTTTGACGATCGGTTGCCCCAGAAAAACAAGACCCGCCGTCGCTGGTAAAATCATGAATAGCGTTAATCGAAGCGCGAAGTTGAGCGTGTCTCGAACTTCCTGGATCGCTCCGCGGGCAACGCTCGCTGACATCGTCGGCAGGGCGACTTGCGACAAGGCAATGCCAAATAGCGCTAGGGGAAGCTGCATGACTCGGTTGGCGTAGTAAAGTGCCGTGATCGAGCCTTCGGCGAGATAGGAGGCGCAGATGGTATCGACAAACGCATTCAACTGATCAACGGATATACCGAGGGTCGCGGGCAACATCAGTTTGCCTACACGCCTCACGCCGGGATGCGAAAAATTCCAGCGCAGCCGCAACGTATAACCGCGTTCCCAAAGCGCCGGGACGTGAAGGAAGAACTGGCTGAAACCCCCCACCACTACCGATAACGCGAGTCCGATGACTTGTTTGTCCGCCGAAAAGAGCGGCGCCAAAGCCAATATGTACCCGATCTCGGCAATGCTCAAACAAGCCGGCGCCAGCGCTGGTAAAAAAAAGGAATGAAAACTGTTCAACACGCCGGTCAAAAGTGCCGCCATTGAAATAAACAAAAGAAACGGAAACATGTAGCGCGTTAAGCTGACGGTCAGCGCAAACCGTTCCGAGCTTTTTTCGAATCCCATCGCGATGACGTGCGTAATTTGAGGCGCAAATACAATTCCCAGAACGGTAAGCGCCGTCAAGAGGGCCAAAAGCGTCGTCCACATGGTGTTGAGAAATTCTTGGGTCTGCTCATGACCATGCTTTTGTTCGTATTCCGAGAAGACGGGAATAAAAGAGGCGGAGAGGGCTCCTTCTCCGAGCAGCCGCCGAAATAAATTGGAAATGCGAAACGCCGCATAGAAAGCGTCCGCGGCCGCACCGGCACCGAAAAAGGTCGCGACCATGCTGTCCCGGGCATAACCGAGAATTCGCGAGAGCAGGGTGGCGCCCGTAAAAATGCCCGCCGAGCGGGCTAGTTTGTGCTGAGAACTGGTTTGATTCATTACGTTCCTATTGGTGAAGCCGTTGACAATCCCTCCGTCAATGAAATACGATACCACTTCCGAAAATTCGAGGCAATTTCACAGGAGTTTTTATGGCAAAGTTAAAGACCGGCCGTCACACATCCGCTTTGAAGGCACACCGGCAGTCCGACCGGCATGCCGAAGCTAATACCAAGGTGCGCAGTCAGATCCGCTCGATCGCCCGCAAGGTTGAAGCGGCCGTCACCGGCAAAGACGCGAAAGCAGCGCAGACATTTCTCAGCCAGGCATTTTCCCTCTGGGACCGAGCCGCCAAGACCGGCGTCGTGCACCACCGCGCGGCTTCCCGCAAAAAAGCCCGGTTAGCGCAACGCGTCAGCCGCTTGCAGCCCGCCAAGGCGTAACGTCAAGAGCGTCAACGCCATATCGGGTTGTTCCTTGCCGGATTTGATTGATTGTTCGGCATTCACGCAGTCGCCGATCCCGGCCACCAGTTCCGCTTCAGACCAACGACCGAGTTCCCGCACGAACAAATTTTCTTCGCCTCGACGGATGTGAAAGCGCATCGCCAAGAGCGATGCATTCTCGCCTGAGTTTTTCGTCGAGAGCCAGTCGCGCAGCGTCCTGGAAACCAGAGCGAGCAGGCGAACCGGTTCTTCCCCTTCATCTAAAAGACATTCCAAAACCCGCGCGGCTTCTTGGATCTGTTTGCGGCGAATGGCTGAGAGCCAATCAAAGGGCGAACTGGCCTTTTCGTAACCAGCCGAGGCTTGAACATCCTCCAACTCAATATCGGGCCGGTCGCCGACATACAAACTGCATTTGATCAACTCTTGGTCGAGAGTCTGCAGATTCTCCCCTTGTTGTTCCACCAACCAGGAAGCGGCTTCCTCGGACAAACTTTTCCTGTACTGGCGAATCCGCGACATAGCCCAACGCCTCGCCTGATCCGGGTACAAGGGCCAGAACACAACCACGTGCCCCCCTTCAAGCGCGGCTTGGACGAGATGTTTTTTGAGGTCATCGCGCTGGCGCCATTCTTTTCCCCACAGCATGAGCACGCGGACGTCCGGGCTTAGCTTGGCCAATATGTCGGCGGCGATTTCCTGATCAGCAGCGGATAGTGCCGTTGCATGGTCCACGCGAATAACTTTGTGGCCTCCCAAAAAAGGCGGCGTCCGGCAGGCTTCGCTAAAAGCCTCGACGGAATCTTGGGAGAAGTCTAAGCGTTCTTTCCTTAGACCATCGAGATCGTCGGGCACCCATTGGGCCGTTGCTTGACGCAGCGCTTGGTCGATCAGAAATTCTTCAGAACCGGCGAAAAGATAAATGGATTTCCATTGCTGACGTCCCCAGGCGGCGAAAAGATCATCGGCTTTGATTGGACTACCGGACATCGTTAGTACGGAGAGGCAATACCCGGCGTGGGTTGCGCTGCGTTGCCGGGCGGGGGCGGAGGGATCGCGCTGCTCGCGGGCGGCAAAGGCGCCGTCGTATTGTTGTATTGATCCGGGCTTGATTGCGGCACTTCCTTGTCGGAGGCCCCAGTCACGGTGCCAAACCCCTCAAACGTTCGCGTGGTAATGTCGCGTGAGAGTTGATCCCAGATAGTCTGGCGCGCTTCTTCTTCCGTCATGGAACCCGGCAATGTTGAGGAAGCCGCGTAATAATTCAACTGACCGGACATGTTGGATTCTTTCCAAAGGGTTTGGTTGTGAACTTTATCGTAAAAGGTAATGTCGGCCAAGATCCACAATTTGTATTGCGTCGGCACGTGGTTTGAATCGTAACTGAGCGGTTCGAGGATATAACGGGTGATATCGCCAATCAGCACGCCATCGGCTTGATCTTCTGTGGTGATGGCATAACGTCCGTCTAGATTAAATTGATTTTGGACGGCGATCGTCAGCTTGTCTTCCAGGCCGTATTGCTGGGTATGATTGGCAAATGGACGCACCGCGATCTTTCGAATGTATTGCGGGAGAACTTGGGGAGCGGGATTGTAATAGTATTTGGAGCAGCCGGGCATGATGAGCACAAAGACGAGAAAGCAAAAAGCGGAGAGAACGTGGCGAGGCGAACATTGACGGTGCCAACGTCGGAGTGCTGCCACGCAGGGGTACTCTTCTTTCATCCTACCTTCTCCTACTGAGCGACGATATTGACCAGCTTGTTGGGTATGACGATCACTTTCATTACGGACTTACCGGCGAGGGCGGCCTGCACTTTCGGATCTCCCAGCGCTTCGCGTTCCAAGACGTCGTTGGTTGTGCCGGAGGCCATCGGGAAACGCGCTCGTAGTTTACCATTAATCTGTACGACGATCTCGACTCGCTCCGGGTTCAGCCATTGAGGGTCGGCTGACGGCCAAGCGGACTCTGAAACAAGCCCTGTCAATCCTAAATCCTGCCACAATTCTTCCATCAAATGCGGCGCGGCCGGCGATAGCAATTGTACGACCGTCCTCACCGCCTGCTCTGACGTTTCGTCCCCCACGGCGTCGTAAACGTATAGCTGATTTACGAGTTCCATGACCGCCGCAATGGCCGTATTGATTTGGATTTCGGCGCCAAAATCCTTGGTGACTTTTTGGATGGCCCAGTGGATTTTTCGGTTCAAGCTCTTGGCGTTTTCATCCGATCCCACGGGACGAGAGTTTTTTTTCTCGAGCAAGATTTTAACGAGGCGCCAGACTCGGTTGAGAAATCGCCACAAGCCTTCGACGGCGTCATCATTCCACTCGAGCTGCTTTTCGGGGGGAGCAGCGAAGAGGATAAAGAGACGCGCCGTATCGGCCCCGTATTTCTCGATGATCGAGCCGGGATCGATAACATTGCCCCGCGACTTGGACATCGCGGAGCCGCCCAGCGTGACCATTCCTTGCGTGAGCAGACGCTCAAAAGGTTCATCCGTCTTGAGCAATCCCAGATCGCGCATGGCTTTGTGCCA
>JBBQYF010000103.1:0-9726 GCA_038208955.1 Elusimicrobiota bacterium | reverse complement strand
GATCGGATTTAAATCCGGAAGAACCCAATGGTACTCCGTTCGGGCAAGAAGCCCTCTGTTCTTGTCGTTCCGGCGAAGAAAAAGCGCCGCGGCATCATCCCAATAAACGAGAGCCCAACTCGATATCGGAAAAGCCTGTTGGAAGAGTGACGGATAAGGTGTGCCGGAATAATATTTCATCAGCGCTCCTTGCACACCCCGGCGATTGAGGAACGCTTGCCAGGCATGCGGACCGCTTTGCGCGGCCCTTATCTCGGGAACCAGCGCTTGGTAGCCACGGACCGCCGGATACCGTCCATCGATAAACACGGGCGGCTGACCGGCACAGGCCCAAATCCAGTAGCCGCCGAATATGTAGTCGTTATAAAAAGGTCCCGGGAGCGCTTCCGCTTTCACAAACTCAAACGCCCGAACCGGCACCGCCGCGGTTTGCACCAGGAGAACCGGACGCGTTCGGGCCAGGGCCAGAATCAATAATACCGTTGCGCCGCAAAGTTCACACGCCGGGCGCCACCGATTCCATTCGGGATTCTGTAAGCGCATGAACAACTGCCCCATTTGCGCGGCTAATTGGGGAAGGGCGAGAATCATAAAATAAGGGATGAAGACGATAGAGCGCGCAGCGGCAAGCGTTAATACGATAGCCATCGGTAGCGCAGGGTCGTCTATTTTTTGCCAACGCCTTTCTAGCGCGAAGAGCAGCCAATACGCAATGGCGGTTAAATAAAAAACATTTTGAAAGGCCCAGGTAGGCTTATTCCAACCGGAGACAAACTGCGGAGAAGCCAACAGGTCGTCGCCCATCATCCGGTAAAGTTGCGTTCCGTAGGGTGTTAACAAGGTCGCAAACCCGCAGGCAACGAGCCAAGAGAGGTGCTCCACATTCAACCGACGCGATCGCCAGGCGATCATTAACGTCGCCCAGGCCGCGAGCAGCCACCCCAGAGCAAATCCACGGTGCATGTTGGCCCAGACGGCGAATAAGAAGGGTGCCATCCAAAACGCTCTCTTCCAGCCGCCGGTCCACCAGCGACGCAATAAGCAAAAAAGGACAAGGAAAAAAGCGATTGAGACAAGACTGGCCTGCGGTCCCCAGTAACCGCCCTCCGGGGCACCTCCGGCAACCATGAGACCCAGCGCGGCCAGGCGCAATGACCAGGGAACCGCTCGACTTCGCAGTTGCCAGTCGAGCAATGCGAAGCACAATAACACGAGCCCGGCATGCTGAAGGATGACGGCGTTGAGTCCGCCAATTTTATCGATGCCAAAGATGATGAGGTCATAAAGCCAATAACTATTGATCCAAGATGTTCCCCCGGCTGTCCAGGAAAAAACATCAGTCATCGGAATGCGGTGATGAACCCAAATGTCTCGCCCTGACGCCAAATGCCACCAAAGGTCAGGATCTTGAAGAGGACGCAGGATTGACAGGAAGAGCCAAATATAAAAAAGAACGTTGAGGGCCTCGCGGAGAGCCCCCGATGATTCCCGGTTGATTATCGATGCCAAGGTAAGTACACGAGCACTCCGGCGAGATTTATCAACACGGAGCAGCCGCCGAGCCAGAGAAATAGGCGATGGTTCGTCGATTCTTTTTCGCGCAGAAAGATAAGCGCCCCCATCAGCGGGAGGACGTCGAAATAATAACGCGCGCCAAACTGATTCTCTCCCGTCCCCACGAAACAAAGAAGTACAGCCGAGATAAGCAGCGTTACTATTATCAGGCCTTGAGACAGGTCGGACCATGCCGGACCTCCGCGCCGAAACAGCAGCAACAAGATGGGGCACTGGAAAAATAGGCTCAACCCCATCGTGATGGACCGGTGATCCCAGTGCTGCATGCCGGGCAGACGCAGCAACGTAAAATAGATATTTCGGAAAATGTAACGGATATTAAACAGCCCGTAACGATCCACGTCCGCTCGCACCCAAGGCTCCATGTGCTGATAGGTGCTGCCATTCTCAGACCAGCTGCCGAAGCGAGCATGGTTATAAATGAGCAATCCAAAGAAGACGAACAGGGAAGGCCCCCAGACCTTTAAAACCCGGATGCGGTGTTGCGGGTCACAGGCGGCCCGCCACAAGCGGCGCCCATAGGAGCCCTGGCCGGGCAGTTGATACGTCTCATCCGATAATATCAACGCCGTCCAAAACGGTAGCAGCAACAAAAAATGTTCTCGCCCGGCAACCGCGAGTCCTAGCGCACAAGAACTGACGACCGTCATCGCCGGTCGCCAAGCCAGGCGACGTTCCAGCGCTGTCCAGAATGCGAGCAAGACAAACGTTACGGCTGTCAGCTGCCCGACAAACCAATGATTGCCCACGACGCTGAACACGAGGTTGGATGTACCCAAGCTGAAAATTAAAGCGGACGCAAAAGGAAGCCATCGATGGGGACAAGCCGACTTCATTTTAAGACGCGTAAAAATCAAATAAAACAAGGCGCCGTTTAGCGCTCCGAAAAACATGGCAAAAAGTCGTTGCGGGAAATGGACGATGCCTCCACGCAACCAGATAAGGGGAATCATCAGCAGGGCATTCAGCGGGGGAAAGTAAGCATACACCCTGCCGTGGTAGGGACTGAGATCTACGGCCGTTGGCAATTCCGGCAGATCCGAGCGACCATGCAGAAAACTCCAAGCCAATTCGCTGTAATATTGCACATTGGTCCAATCCGGCAAGTGGAGACAATGCTTGTAGAGCGAAAATAAGTCGAAGGTAATAAAGAACACAAGCCCCGCGATCATAGCCTTCCCAGGCCAACGTTCAAGTGGGCGGCTTTTCATGGCGTGGATTATACAACTCCCTTCTCAGGGCGGCATGACGATTCCCTTTTGGGCTTTATATTAGAATCCGCGCGATGAGTGAAAGCGATTCTTGCGTCGATGGTCCCGGATTTTTGCAATTTTGATTGGCTGTCTCACGTTCTGGGGTTTTTTGCTTTTAATCAACTCGTCCAGGTAGGGCAGCTTTGCGCGATTTGTTACCTACAGGGCCCGGATCGATACGGCATTCGTTTCCGTTCATAGTATGGGATGAGGATCGTTTGCCCAAACGCGCGTGGGGGTTGAGTTTTACGAAAGACGGGACAGCGAGGGTTCCCCGACGTCCTCCAGGGGTTGATTGAGACGGTGCGGTAAATCGACCTGTGAAATTCTAAAAGGATTCCAAAATCCGGCATCCGTATGCAGCGACACGAGGTTATGTTTGCGTTCCAGCAAAGGATTAAAATCCGGGTCGACTAACATGGCGTCGCCCGCTAACGTTTTAACCAATTGTGAGCAACCGCGAAGCATCGTTGTAATGCCCGTATGGTGCCCGGCTTTTTCATAAACAAAATCGTCGACACAAAACAAAAAGTGAATCGTTGGAACGAAGCCACACTGCAATTCCACCCGCCGGCGCAACGGATCGGCATGGATCACGTAATGCGCCTGAACGAAAAGCCCTGGGCTAATACCGCCGTGACTAAAAGTCCCCATCGCATTAATATTTTGAGTGACTCGGTCGATGACTTGATTTTTTAAAAGAGTTTCCAGCGCAGCTTCCAGCGGCTGCGTTGTTTCGGTGAAGAGCGAATAATCCATTTTAACGCAAGAAGAAAGCGACTGTGGCGGGCCATAAGACGAGGGCCGCTATGACCATCCAAAAGTTAACTTGGGCTAGACGATGGCCGTCGCGTTTGAGAAATTTTGCGCGCAATCGCATCCCACTAATAATCGTGTAGATTAAAAAGAGGAGACAAACGATCATCACGACAGCGGGGACGGCATCGGTAACAAAATCATCGATGTTCGAAATGAGAGCAATAAGGGTTCCGATAATGGCGACATTTAAGATGATTTGAACCACAATCGGCCAGCGTGCAGGCGGGCGCAAATGACTAGGTAAACGGTTTCGGGCGGCTTTCTGCCGCCGTTCGAGAAATTGAAAGACGGTGGGCAACGTCCGCTTGAGAGTCATCGTGTTCATCGATTCAGTATAGGGGTTGAATGTTACAGAGATGTTAAGAATTGATCTATTCGGGCGGTTTTATGGAATCAAAGAAAAATACCATTCCCAATAACAAATCCGTGTAAAAAGCTTTTTTCTCGACGGACAACAAGGGTACTTCTTGAAAATAAATCCCGCGCGGCTCAAGGACGTTTAACAGCGCTCGCTTGCGTCCCTCCTCAAAAGGCCGTTCAACCACAACAAATATTGCACGCATGGGCAGGCCCTGAATATGGGCTAGAAGCTGCCCGGTAAAGTCGATTCTGAAGTCAAACGGACGGGCGAAGATCACCTTCAATCGGAAGGTCACTTTCGTGAACCGGGGCGTAAGGGTTTCGAGCTTTTGCGCCAGTGCCTTTGCTTCTTCGTCCCGGCCGATCGGATAATAAATAGCCGCGGCTGTCATGTCCTTTTCGACCGCCGAAAGTTCCTCCGGCGTCAATTCAATCACGCCGGTTCCGCTGGCAATAACGGGGGTCACGGGCGGCATTGGTTCCGGCTCGGGCTCGAACGCCGGCAGCGCCGGCGGCGACTCCGTGACGGGTTCGGTGACCAGGATTTCCTCAACGGCCGGAGCGGGCAATGGTTCTTCGTTAACGACCATTGCCGTTGGTCGTTCGTCAACCGCTGCAAGACGGTCCAAAGGGTCGGCAGGCGCCGGGATCGAGGAAGCCTCGAAAACTGCAACCGGTGGGGGTTCCGCCGTCGGTGGCTCCGGAGGCAAAGGTTCGGGAGCTACCATCGGCTCGACTACAAGCGGTTCAACTTCCTCCGGCGGAGGTGGCGGAGAGGCGGTGATCACCATCGGGGGTTCGGGACTTTTGTGCTCGGTTTCTCTCTGGGATGAGGGATCAATTTTTTCGTTCGATTCTTCTTCCTCACTGTTCGACAGCCGGCCAAAGATACCTTGCAATTGCGACAGCAATTCTTCGATATGGTCGTCGCCGGAAGTATTTTTGGGATCGGTCATTACGTGCCAGCCTTAAAGTTTCACGGAAATTCCTTGCAACATGGACATCAAATTGTCGGGTCTTACAGATTCCAGCAGGGCCGCCTCTTTCGTTATTTTGCCCTCTTTGCACAACCGCAAAAGATCCTGATCAAACGTGCCCATGCCTTCATGCAGGCCGCGCGCCATCGACGAATACAGATCTTGTAACTTACCGTCGGTAACGAGTTGGCGCATATAGGGCGTCATCACCAAAACCTCCGTGCAAGGAAGTCGTCCATGGTTGTCAGCCGCGATGAGAAGTTTTTGGGCAATAACGCCCCGCAACACATTGGCCACTGACGTCCGCATCTGCGCTTGTTGCGAAGAGGGATAACTGTCGATTACCCGTTGCAACGTATGGGCCGCATCGATCGTATGAATGGTCGAAATTACGAGGTGCCCCGTCTCGGCGGCCGTGACCGCGGCAGCGATGGTCTCGGGATCGCGCATCTCGCCGATCACGATGACGTCAGGATCTTGGCGCAAAATATATTTGAGCGCGGCTCCAAAACTGCGCGTGTCACTCCCCACTTCGCGCTGTGAGATCGACGACTTTTTGTCCTTATGGTAAAACTCCACGGGATCTTCGATGGTGATAATGTTGTAATTGAGCGACTCATTGATGTAGTTGATCATCGCGTTCAGGGTGGTGGTTTTTCCGGCGCCTGTAACCCCGGCGATCAAAATCAGTCCTGAAGGAGCCTGGCACAATTTGGTGAGAACCGCGGCGGGCAGGTTTAAATCCTGGAAATTGCGCAAGGTCAGTGGAATGACGCGTAGCGTCATAGCAATCGAGCCTTTTTGACGGTACACGTTGACGCGAAAGCGGCTGAGGTTGTCGAGGGAATAAGACAAGTCTATTTCCCCATCTTCCTCAAAGTGTTTTTTCTGGGCTTCGTTCAAGATGGTGTAGGCGATTTCCCGCACGACCTCGGGTTTAAATATTTCCTGCCCTGTCGATATAAGATCCCCATTCAAGCGAATCAACGGCATGCAGTCGGCTTTGAAATGAATATCCGAAATATTTTTCTGCACCATGAACTGCAGCAACTCGCAGATATTGACGGCCATCCTCCTACATCCCCGGCAACTTAAACCCCTGCAGATCTTTCATCAGGTCAGCGCCTTGTTCTTTGGCGATTTTCTTTTGAACATCTTCCAGGGCGTCGTTGAGAAGCTTGCGAAGCGAAGACTCGAGTGCGTCTTTTTTATCCGGTGACAGCCAGGTGGCGTCCAACTGAATCGAATCGATACGCTGGTTCCCGTTAACCTTAACCGCCATCCCTGCGTTGGACTTCTCGATTTGAATCGTCTGCAGTTGTTTTTGGAGCTCGTCAAACTTCTTTTTCATTTGATAAAGCTGTTTCATTTGATCGAACATACTATCTCCTTAGGGTGTCTGAGCAATGACAGTTTTAGGGTCCGCAGACGGCTTGAACAATTCTTGCCAAAACGCTTGCGATAACGCGCCGAAATAGGTTTGACCTTTATAAATAAATCCCGGCAACCCCGGGAATTCCTTCTGCTGCGCTTCCTCCCGGGCCCGCTTGATCGCCTTATTTCCACCTGTGGCGCCCCGCTCACCTTGGGAATTTCTGCCAAATTCAGCGGCCAGCGAGGCCAGAACCTGGGAGTCCCCTATATCTTTTTGCTCGTTAAAGTATGCGCGAAAAATCCGCTCTATCAAGGGAATCTTTACATCGCGATTTTGAGCGTTATAGACGATTTGGTGGGCCCGATGGGTGTTCGGGACGAGGAGGGGTTCGGGAAAAGAAAGGCCCGCGCGTTCAGCATAGCCTTTGACAGAGGCCCACATGCCCGGCCGCAGATCAGAATTAGCGCCGCTTTCCAACCGGTAGCCGGACGGCGGAGTATCGACATTCAATTCAAAGCCGCGCCATTCCAGCTCGACAGGAAAAGAGCGAGCAGCCGCCTGCAAATTGTGGAAACCGATATAGCAAAATGGATCCATAAAATCGGCGTAAATGAACACTTTCGCCCGCAAAATATCTCTAAAAAAGGAGGTCCAGGCCATCAATGTATCCTATCAAAAGATCAATGCGTTGCAGTTCAGGACACTTAGGCCTTCCTTTTCCGTTGGCTCGAGTTTGATACGATCAATACAGTCAAATGCTGTCCAAACTTCAATCTTATGGTCGTTTCGTTAAAATTGAGCACACTCTATTTTCGCTTCCCCTGCTTTTCAGTGGTGCGGTTTTAGCCGGTGGACGATTGCCGCCCTGGCCGCTTTGGGGTCTCATTGTGAGCGCCGGGTTTGGAGCACGAACGGCAGCATTCGCCATCAACCGCCTCGTGGACCGGCATATTGATGCCAAAAACCCGCGCACGGCCAATCGCGAGTTGCCCAGACGGGTTTTGTCTACGACGGAGGCCATTGGGATCGGCCTCTCAGGGACGCTAATTTATATAATCTCAGCTTGGACGATCGCCCCGATTTGTCTTTACGCTTCTCCCCTGCCCCTGGCTCTTTTTGTGCTTTACCCGTACATGAAACGCTTTACGTGGACGGCGCATTTCGGCGTAGGCACGGCCGACGCAATGGCTCCCTTGGGCGGGTGGGTTGCCGTGACGCGGGCGGTTCATCCTTTCTGGCCTGGATTTTGCCTTGCCCTATTCATGTTTTTATGGGTCGCGGGATTCGATATTATTTATGCCACCATGGATGAAGCTTTCGATCGGGCGGAAGGATTGCACTCGATCCCGGCACGCTGGGGATCGCGCACCGCGTTCGGGGTCTCGGCTCTTTTGCATGTCGCCGCTATGGGAGTCCTCTTGTATATGTATTGCACTTTTCTAACTTCTTATGCCGCGCTGGCCGCGTTGGGAGCCATCGGCGCGTTGCTTTATTGGGAGCACCGCCATGCCGACAATATTGATCTTGCGTTTTTTAAGATTAATGCGGTGATTGGATTTGGAGTTCTAGGGTTCGTCGCTCTGGGTGTCGCGCGATGAGACTCGTGATCGGGGTTTCGGGTGCCTCCGGTGCGCCCTATGCGGTAGACTTTATTAAACGCTGTCCGGCCGAAGAAAAGTTTTTGATCGTCACGCGCTGGGGTCGGAGCCTGCTCAAGAGCGAAGCCAATATTTCGGTTGAAGATTTGTCCCCCTTTGTTAAAAAAATCTATGCCACGGAAGACCTTTCAGCTCCCCTGGCGTCGGGATCAAACCCCTTCGACGCCCTCGTCATTATTCCCTGCAGCGTCGCGACGCTGGCCAAAATTGCCAACGGCCTCTCGGACACGTTGCTCACGCGCACGGCTGAGGTCGCATTGAAAGAGGGCCGGCGAATTATCCTCTGCGTTCGAGAGACGCCGCTGTCGGCGGTGGCGCTTGAGAACGCGCTTAAACTAGCCCGCTTGGGCGTGACCATCATGCCGCTGGCGCCGGCCTTTTACATGCTCCCCAAAAACCTCGACGATCTGCTCGAGGGATTCACCAATAAAGTGATCGGCACCTTGGGCTTGCCCGCCGCTGCTGGATGGCGTTCCGACGAATTAGAATAGGCCTCCATGCCCTTTCAGGACCTGCAATCATTTCTAAAAAAACTCGAAGAGAATAAGGAATTAAAGCGCATATCGGTTGAGGTCGACCCCGAGCTTGAGATCACGGAAATCGCCACGCGCGTCGTGCGGGCGGAAGGTCCAGCTCTTCTCTTTGAAAAAGTAAAGGGGTCGCGCTATCCGCTGGCCATCAACATTTTTGGCAGTGCTCGGCGCATCGAGATCGCGCTGGGTTGCCCTCCTCAACAATTGGGCGAAGAATTGGCTCAGCTCGCCCAAGCCGCGAACCCGCCCGAATGGATCAAACTCTGGAAATCTCGCCGGACGATCGGGCGTGTGATGCGAATGCGCGTCAAGCGTGGATGGGCGGCTCCCTCGCAAGGTATTGTGGACGAGCCCGCGCTCGATCAATTGCCCGTCCTCAAATGCTGGCCCCAGGACGGTGGCCGGTTTATTACCTTCGGGCTGGTCATTACCGAGCATCCACGAACGAAAGTGCGCAATGTCGGACTCTACCGTATCCAAGTTTATTCTCCAACGACGGTCGGCATGCATTGGCAAATCCAGAAGGGAGGCGGATTTCATTACCACGAAGCAGAAAAACGCGGTCAGCCTCTGCCTGTCGCGGTCGTGATTGGCGCAGATCCATCGCTGCTCATGGCGGCGGTGGCGCCCCTACCTGAGGGCATGGACGAAGTCGCCTTCAGTGGATTTTTGCGAGGCGCACCGATGCGCATGGTCAAGAGCCGAAACCTTAAAATGAAAGTTCCAGCCGAGGCGGAGTTCATATTGGAGGGAGAAGTGGCTCCTCTAGAGCGCGCCATCGAAGGTCCTTTTGGTGACCATTTTGGACATTACTCCAATGCGGCACCCTTTCCTGTCTTGCGTGTTCACACCGTATCGAGACGAGTCCAGCCCGTATACCTCGCTGCTGTCGTCGGCAAGCCGCCGCAGGAGGACCGCTACATCGGCGAAGCGATGCAGGAGGTCATGAGTCCCCTGATCCGGGTCTTACGGCCGGAGGTCCAGGATTTGTGGGCTTATTATGAGACGGGATTTCACAATATGCTCGTTGTCTCGGTCCACCAGCGCTATGGCAAGGAAGCGATGAAAACGGCATTTGGTCTGCTGGGCGAAGGACAATTGTCTTTGACCAAATGTTTGATCATCGTAGATTCGCAAGTAAACCCACGCGATTTTTTGGCCGTCTTGCAAGCGATT